>NZ_JAYQWM010000057.1:0-22308 GCF_036662595.1 Escherichia sp. Lx600-2
CTCAAAATCGGTGGAGCTGCATGACAAAGTCATCGGGCATTATCTGAACATAAAACACTATCAATAAGTTGGAGTCACTACCTGCAAATTGAGCAAGTACAGTTAAATTATTTGTTGAATAATTTTACGACGATTTCTTTGCCCTGGTAAATATCCTTTAATAACGTTGCTGACATTTTATCTGAGTTGGTTGGGCAAACGGTCAGTAGTTGTTCCTTTTGTTACTACTAAATCTTTCCACCCACCCCCTTAAATTTTTCAATAAATGCGCTAATTTTTTGAAAAACAGTCTGTTTTTTCGTTTTATATTGCGGATTTAAAGGACTGAGTCTGGGCAGTGTCTCGTTTAATTCTGTGCCATTTTCTGTAGCATATTCGCGTTTTAAAGACGTGCGAATATAGCGTTTTGCTGCATCTTCATTGAGATTTTCTTCTTTTATCAATGCTTCTGCTTCACGTTGCTGTTCGCGTTGAGCAAACGTAAAGAATGCCTCAATGATACTGGCTTTGTCTGGTAAATCATCCAGGTTCGTTTGCTGAATAAAATCGACCACCAGGCCCTCTTTCGCCCGGTTCCCCAGGCTTGAACGAATTAAGCGTTTGACCTCTTCGATCATTTCGCCCTTGCCTTTATTTTGTCTGTTGTGTTCGAAAATCAGTCCAAGGATATAATCCAGGTTTATTTCCTGAGACTTCAGCAAATCGACCTCAAAAACTACGTCATCCCAGTCAGTGGTTGATTTCTCTTTTTTCTCAGCTTCTTTCTCACGGCGCTGCCAGTCGCGAATATCGTTATAGGCAGAACGATAATCCTGAATCTTGCGATCAGCAGGGAGACGAATTGTTTGCAATTCAGCGAGCTTTTCATCATCCACATAATGTTCTGCTTTGAATTTTTCTACCGCAACAGGATCGCTAAGATCGATTTTTTGCAGGGCTTTTAGCGTGGCAAATTCATCATAGTTTTGCAGGATGTTCTCGGCACGCAGGTATTCGCCAAACAGTTTAACGAAGTCTTTCTTCTCTTTTTCACTTTCAATACTGGTAGGGTCAGGGAACCGTTGTTCCAGTTCTGAAACTACTGTCATGAAGCCGCGTTTAGCTTCACCTGTAGCAGCATCAGTAAAGCCTTCCATATACTCTGTATAACTCTTTTCTAACACCACATTTTTGGTGTTTTTATCACCAAACAGCGTTATGGCATCAATAGTTGAGCGTTCCAGATCCCGGAAAGTGACGATATTACCGAAGGTTTTAGTGGCGTCATAAATGCGGTTGGTGCGGGAGAATGCCTGCATCAGGCCGTGAAAACGCAAGTTTTTATCGACGAATAGCGTGTTCAATGTTGGAGCATCGAAGCCGGTTAAAAACATCCCCACGACAATTAGCAGATCGATATCCTGATTTTTAACCCGCTGGGCTAAATCACGATAGTAGTTCTGAAAACCGTTACTGTCGGTGCTAAAGTTAGTTTTAAAATGGCTGTTATATTCACGAATTGCAGCGTCCAGAAACTCTTTAGCACTGCTGTCCATTGCGCTGGTATCAAAAGTTTCATCGGAAATTTCACCAATGGCATTTTGTTCTTCATTGGCGGCAAAGGAGAAGATTGTCGCAATACGCAGCGGTTTATAGGTAGCCGATTTATTAGCGGCTTCTTCTTGTAACCGTTTAAACGTCGCATAATAGGTTTTCGCGGCATCCACGCTGCTCACTGCCAACATAGCATTAAAACCTTTTGAGCCAGGGAAGGTACGGTGAGTTTTCTGGCGGAAATTATTCAGAATATATTGCGTGATTTCCTTAATACGCATGGGATGAAGAAACGCCTGCTGATTTTCAGCCGCACTTAGTTTTTTCTCGTCAGTTTCTGTCTCTAAAGACTTAAACTGTGGCCGCACATCGTTGTAGTCTACCTTGAATTTGAGCACTTTTTCGTCACGAATCGCATCGGTAATTACATACGAATGCAATTCACGACCAAATACGCTGGCGGTTGTTTCTGAGCCTAAGGCGTTTTCCGGGAAAATAGGGGTACCGGTAAAACCAAACTGATAATAGCGTTTGAATTTCTTCTTCAGGTTTTTCTGCGCTTCTCCAAACTGGCTGCGGTGGCATTCATCAAATATAAACACCACTTGCTGATTGTATACAGGCAGGTCGCTTTCTGCTTTCATCAGGTTATTAAGTTTCTGAATAGTGGTGACGATAATTTTGTTATCGTCCTTATCCAGATTTCGTTTAAGACCTGCGGTATTTTCCGAGCCGTTGACGCTGTCTGGCGAAAAACGCTGATATTCCTTCATGGTCTGGTAATCGAGGTCTTTCCTGTCGACCACGAAGAAGACTTTATCAATAAAGTCCAGCTCTGTTGCCAGACGCGCGGCTTTAAAGCTGGTGAGGGTTTTACCAGAACCGGTAGTGTGCCAGATATACCCACCGCTTTCCGGTTTTGACCAGTTCTTCGCTGTAAAGGAGCTCTTAATTTTCCACAGAATGCGCTCGGTGGCAGCAATCTGGTACGGTCGCATCACCAGTAGCGTCTGACTGCTGTCAAAAACGCTGTAGTTCACCAGAACATTCAGCAGAGTATGTTTCTGGAAAAAGGTAGCGGTAAAATCTTTGAGGTCTTTAATCAGCGTGTTGTCTGATTTCGCCCAGTTCATGGTGAAGTCAAAACTGTTTTTATCGCGCTTTGTTGTGTTGGCAAAATAACGGGTATCGGTGCCGTTAGAAATGACAAACAGTTGCAGATACTTAAACAGGGAATTTTCGCTGTTAAAACTCTCTTTACTGTAACGATGTATCTGGTTGAAAGCCTCACGAATCGCCACGCCGCGTTTTTTCAGTTCGATTTGCACCAGCGGTAAGCCATTAACCAGGATAGTTACGTCATAACGGTTAGCGTGAGAACCCGCCTGTTCAAACTGCTGGATAATCTGCACCTTATTGCGCATGAGATTCTTTTTATCTATCAAATAGATGTTCTCAAGTCGCCCGTCGTCAAAAATAAAGTCGCAGATATAGTCGATATGGATTTTACGGGTTTTATCCAGAATACCATCGCTCGGGTTATCCAGATACTGCTCCGTGAAACGCCGCCACTCGCTGTCATTAAACACCACACCATTGAGGTTCTGAAGCTGTTCCCGAACATTGGCCAGCATCGCTGACTGTGATTTTACGGGTATAAATTCATAGCCCTGATTCCGCAGGTCCTGAATCAGTTCACGTTCCAGGTCCGATTCGCTCTGGTAGCTGTCGCCTGTTTGCTCAGCTTTGATGTACTTATCAAGAACGATAAAGTTATTGGATTCAGCAATGGTGTGTGTCTGATGAGTCATAGCGCATCCTTTGTGCCGTCTGGCAAGGGCCGGAAAGGAGTTAAGGGTGACTTCCGGCACGTAAAAAATAGTCTATATACAGACCAGATGTTAAGGTGGCCCGGTCGGTAGCAACGGTCAATTAATTACTGACAGTTTCAGGTTTTGGGAAACTGAACAGTAAATCACGATAGTACTCGTATTGTTTCTGGCGCAACTCGATTTCACGTGGGAGGCCTTCGGTGATGGAGTTGGTCAGGGTGTCGAATTTATCGAGTATTTCGACAATGCGAGCTTGTTCCTTAAGTGATTTTTGGGGATCACTTGCATGGGGTATAGGTAGTTTGAAATTTTTAATAATGGTTGAGTTAAGATCTCCTCTCGCACCTTGCCCTAGAGACTTAATATTTTCATAATTGAAACTAACCCAATGGAAGACATAACGATATAATGCTTTGGTATCGTCAATTTCCAAGCAGCCGCAGTGCTGGTTAGTTGTTAGCGGTATTTTATTAATTGCAGACCGTCCTGCTGTTGCTCCAGAAATGGCTATGATTACACAATTTCGCGGAATCCATTTTGCCGATGAATTTTTTAATGCAGCCTGAGTTATTTTTATTTCAGTACTATCAATTTCGGAAAATTTAACCTCTTGGGTTCTTAACCACGGAATATTCCCGTTTTCGTAATACTCTATTTTCCCTGCTGTTGGTGTTCCTCCAGAGTACCATTTTTTAGTCACGTCTCCCAAAGTCTTCCACTCAACCTCACCCTCTTTAAAACTCAACAACTGGTCGCGATAGTAGTTGTACTGTTTTTTACGCATGTTAAGCTCTGCTGTCAGCTCTGCTGTCAGCTCTGCTGTCAGGGCGCTGAATGTGTCCAGAATCCGAACGATTTCAGACTGGATGGCGAGGGATTTTTCCGGATTATCCGGGCAGGGGCGAGGGATTAAAAATTTTTTGAATCCATCCATATCAACAGACGCAAAACTGGACATCGTTGTGTTTTTTTGGCACCACTCAGCTAAAGAAAAACAGTAGTAAAATAAAAATTTAATATCAAAGCAATCAGCATAAGACTCTTTTAAAGCCAAACATGTAAACCTTTGATTGGCTAGATGAGGTACAGTGATTAAAGCATGCTCACCAATTGTTGCCGACGTTGATATTAATATTGAATTTTCAGGAAATAGTTTCCCCCCTTTTACGGCGCAGGATGAAATTTTTTGAAGTGAATTCCCTAGAATTCTACCATTTTCACGTATGTCATCCATTCTGAACCAAGGTATATCACCATTCGCCCAAAATTCTTTTTTAGTTTTAGACGGTGTATAACCATTCCTTAAGTTGAATACTTTTGAGAGTGGCAACCACTCAACCTCAACCCCATCCAGCAATTTTTCCAGATAACTCAACTCGCTCATTTCTGCACCTCGCAGCCTTCAATTTCAGCCACAATCGCATCAATATCTTTACGCAACTGGTCGATTTTGCTGACCGTGATTTTCAGCTCTGCATTCAACTCAGCGATATCGATAATTTCGCGAGTATCTTTCGCTTCCACATAGCTGCTCACCGACAGGTTATAGTCATTCGCGACAACAGTCTCAAACGCAACAGATTTCGCCAGATGAGCAACATCTTCCTTGCTGGCAAATACTTGCATAATCTGTTCGATATGGGCATCGGTCAGGATATTGTTGTTGGTCTCTTTTTTGAACAGTTCGCTGGCATCAATAAACTGAACTTTGGTATCTGTTTTATGTTTAGACAGCACCAGAATGTTTACAGCAATAGTGGTGCCAAAGAACAGGTTCGGTGCCAGTGAAATCACGGTTTCGACATAGTTATTATCGACCAGATACTGACGGATTTTCTGCTCTGCGCCGCCACGGTAAAAAATACCCGGGAAGCAGACAATCGCGGCGCGACCTTTGGCCGAAAGATAGTTCAGCGCATGTAATACAAACGCGAAGTCAGCTTTGGATTTGGGGGCCAGAACGCCAGCCGGGGCAAAACGCTCATCGTTAATCAGTGTCGGGTCATCGCTGCCAATCCATTTCACCGAATACGGCGGGTTAGAAACGATGGCATCAAACGGTTTTTCATCTCTGAAGTGCGGCTCAGTCAGCGTATTGCCCAGCTTGATATCAAACTTGTCGTAGTTGATGTTGTGCAAAAACATGTTCATACGCGCCAGGTTATAGGTCGTATGGTTGATTTCCTGACCGAAAAAGCCTTCTTCGATGATGTGGTTATCAAACTGTTTTTTCGCCTGCAACAACAGCGAACCGGAACCTGCTGCCGGGTCGTAGATTTTGTTAACATGGGTCTGCCCGTGCATAGCCAGTTGTGCAATCAGCCTGGAGACGTGCTGCGGTGTAAAGAACTCACCGCCTGACTTACCGGCATTTGCCGCATAGTTAGAAATCAGGAACTCATAGGCATCACCGAACAGGTCAATCTGATGTTCGTTGAAGTCACCAAGTTTTAACCCTTCAACCCCTTTCAGAACCGCAGCCAGGCGGGCATTTTTATCCTTAACGGTGTTACCCAGGCGGTTACTGGTGGTATCGAAATCAGCAAACAAACCTTTGATGTCAGCTTCTGAAGGGTAACCGTAAGCAGAACTTTCGATAGCAACGAAGATACTGTTTAAATCTGCATTCAGTCTGTCATTGGTATTTGCTTTCGCAGCTACGTTGCAGAAAAGCTGACTTGGGTAGATGAAGTAGCCTTTAGTTTTGATGGCATCGTCTTTAATGTCATCAGTAATTACGCTGTCATCCAGTTTCGCATAACAGATACTGTCATCACCGGCTTCAATATAGCTGGAAAAATTTTCGCTGATAAAACGGTAGAAAAGCGCGCCCAGAACGTATTGCTTAAAATCCCATCCGTCAACAGAACCTCTGACATCATTGGCAATTTGCCATATCTGGCGGTGCAGTTCTGCTCGTTGTTGAATACTTGTCATTTTTAATCCATTTGCCTGGTTTGGACCTGAATCATTGGGGGCAATTCTACAGCAATCTTGTGGTTCAGGCAGCCCCGGAGTAAGTCGGTGTACATTGTGAGATACCTGGGGTATTCACGACAAGGAGGAGGAACGGAATATTGCCTTTCCTTTGCAGTGCACCAGGTGCATTCTAAATAATTTCAGACAGATATTATCTCCGTGAATCCCCCGCCACCTTTCCGGTGCGCGGGGTTTTGTCTTTTTTCACCGGGAATACATGTATGAATCCGTCTGATGCCATTGAGGCAATTGAAAAACCACTTTCTTCCCTGCCTTACTCACTTTCCCGTCACATCCTGGAACATCTGCGCAAACTCACCAGTCACGAACCCGTGATTGGCATTATGGGTAAAAGCGGGGCCGGTAAATCCTCACTCTGTAATGCGCTGTTTCAGGGGGAGGTCACCCCGGTCAGTGATGTTCACGCCGGCACCCGGGAAGTGCGGCGCTTCCGTCTGAGTGGCCACGGTCACAGCATGGTTATCACTGACCTGCCCGGGGTGGGCGAGAGCCGGGACAGGGATGCAGAGTATGAAGCCCTGTACCGTGACATTCTGCCCGAACTGGACCTGGTGCTGTGGCTGATTAAAGCCGATGACCGCGCCCTGTCTGTGGATGAGTATTTCTGGCGACACATCCTGCACCGGGGACATCAGCAGGTACTGTTTGTGGTGACGCAGGCCGATAAAACGGAGCCCTGCCATGAATGGGATATGGCCGGTATTCAGCCTTCTCCCGCACAGGCACAGAACATTCGCGAAAAAACGGAGGCGGTATTCCGTCTGTTCCGGCCCGTACATCCGGTTGTGGCCGTATCGGCCCACACCGGCTGGGAACTGGATACGCTGGTCAGTGCGCTCATGACAGCACTTCCCGACCATGCCGCCAGTCCCCTGATGACCCGCCTGCAGGACGAGCTGTGCACGGAATCTGTCCGGGGGCAGGCCCGTGAACAGTTTACCGGTGCGGTGGACCGGATATTTGACACGGCGGAGAGCGTCTGTGTTGCCTCTGTGGCTCGTACGGTTCTGCGTGCCGTCCGTGACACGGTGGTCTCTGTTGCCCGCGCTGTATGGAACTGGATTTTCTTCTGAACAGTCTGCCAGGGGAAATGCCTGATTACATTGCGTTAACCAACTGAAAACATGACACAAACACCTCATCCCCCTCCTGTTTCTCTTGCGTGACCGCCTCGCTGTTAATAGAACAAAGCGATCGATAAAGCAGGTATCGATCGTTGCCATCGATCGTTTGTAGTGGTTAATGGTCTGCGAAAAGGCAGCTGAATCTCTTCATCATGCAGAACGGAATTGCACACAACGGACTGATACTTCTCTGGCGGATGAGAGAGGGAAAGCATTTATGTCCGGGAAAAACCACTTTATCTGACCATGCTGTTTTGTATCTGCCGGTATCCACTTTTGTGGGTACCGGCTTTTTTATTCACCCTCTGTAAGGAAAAGCTGATGAAACGACATCTGAACACCAGCTACAGGCTGGTATGGAATCACATTACGGGCACCCTGGTGGTGGCCTCCGAACTGGCCCGCTCACGGGGAAAACGCGCCGGTGTGGCGGTTGCGCTGTCTCTTGCTGCTGTCACATCAGTCCCGGCACTGGCTGCTGACACGGTTGTACAGGCGGGAGAAACCGTGAGCGGCGGAACACTGGAAAATCATGACAACCAGATTGTCTTCGGTACGGCCAACGGAATGACCATCAGTACCGGTCTGGAGTATGGGCCGGATAACGAGGCCAATACCGGCGGACAATGGATACAAAATGGCGGTATCGCCAACAACACTACTGTCACCGGTGGTGGTCTTCAGAGAGTGAATGCCGGAGGAAGCGTTTCAGACACGGTTATCAGTGCCGGAGGCGGACAGAGCCTTCAGGGGCAGGCAGTGAACACCACTCTGAACGGCGGTGAGCAGTGGGTACATGAAGGCGGGATTGCAACGGGTACCGTCATTAATGAGAAGGGCTGGCAGGCCGTCAAATCCGGCGCAATGGCAACCGACACGGTTGTGAATACCGGCGCGGAAGGGGGACCGGATGCAGAAAATGGTGATACCGGGCAGACCGTCTACGGAGATGCCGTACGCACCACCATCAATAAAAATGGTCGTCAGATTGTGGCTGCTGAAGGAACGGCAAATACCACTGTGGTTTATGCCGGCGGCGACCAGACTGTACATGGTCACGCACTGGATACCACGCTGAATGGGGGGTACCAGTATGTGCACAACGGCGGTACGGCGTCTGGCACTGTTGTAAACAGTGACGGCTGGCAGATTATCAAGGAAGGTGGTCTGGCGGATTTCACCACCGTTAACCAGAAAGGCAAACTGCAGGTGAACGCCGGTGGTACAGCCACGAATGTCACCCTGAAGCAGGGCGGCGCACTGGTCACCAGTACGGCGGCAACCGTCACCGGCAGCAACCGTCTGGGGAATTTCACGGTGGAAAACGGTAAGGCTGACGGTGTTGTTCTGGAGTCCGGCGGTCGCCTGGATGTACTGGAGGGCCATTCAGCGCAGAAAACACTGGTGGATGACGGCGGTACCCTGGCAGTGTCTGCCGGTGGTAAGGCGACAGGTGTCACCATGACATCCGGTGGTGCCCTGATTGCAGACAGTGGTGCCACTGTTGAGGGGACCAATGCCAGCGGTAAGTTCAGTATTGATGGCATATCCGGTCAGGCCAGCGGCCTGCTGCTGGAAAATGGCGGCAGCTTTACGGTTAATGCCGGGGGACAGGCTGGCAACACCACTGTCGGACATCGTGGAACACTGACGCTGGCTGCCGGGGGAAGTCTGAGTGGCAGAACACAGCTCAGTAAAGGCGCCAGCATGGTACTGAATGGTGATGTGGTCAGTACCGGCGATATTGTTAACGCAGGGGAGATTCGCTTTGATAATCAGACGACACAGGATGCCGTCCTGAGCCGTGCTGTTGCAAAAGGCGACGCCCCGGTAACGTTCCATAAACTGACCACCAGTAACCTCACCGGTCAGGGTGGCACCATCAATATGCGTGTTCGCCTTGATGGCAGCAATGCCTCTGACCAGCTGGTGATTAATGGTGGTCAGGCAACCGGCAAAACCTGGCTTGCGTTCACAAATGTCGGAAACAGTAACCTCGGGGTGGCAACTTCCGGACAGGGTATCCAGGTTGTGGATGCACAGAATGGTGCCACCACAGAAGAAGGTGCGTTTGCCCTGAGTCGCCCGCTTCAGGCCGGTGCCTTTAACTACACCCTGAACCGTGACAGCGATGAAGACTGGTACCTGCGCAGTGAAAATGCTTATCGTGCTGAAGTCCCCCTGTATGCCTCCATGCTGACACAGGCAATGGACTATGACCGGATTCTGGCAGGCTCCCGCAGCCATCAGACCGGTGTAAACGGTGAAAATAACAGCGTCCGTCTCAGCATTCAGGGCGGTCATCTCGGTCACGATAACAACGGCGGTATTGCCCGTGGGGCCACGCCGGAAAGCAGCGGCAGCTATGGCTTCGTCCGTCTGGAGAGTGACCTGCTGAGAACAGAGGTTGCCGGTATGTCTGTGACCGCGGGGGTATATGGTGCTGCTGGCCATTCTTCCGTTGATGTTAAGGATGATGACGGCTCCCGCGCCGGCACGGTCCGGGATGATGCCGGCAGCCTGGGCGGATACCTGAATCTGGTACACACGTCCTCCGGCCTGTGGGCTGACATTATGGCACAGGGAACCCGCCACAGCATGAAAGCGTCATCGGACAATAACGACTTCCGCGCCCGGGGCTGGGGCTGGCTGGGCTCACTGGAAACCGGTCTGCCCTTCAGTATCACTGACAACCTGATGCTGGAACCACAACTGCAGTATACCTGGCAGGGACTCTCCCTGGATGACGGCCAGGATAACGCCGGTTATGTGAAGTTCGGGCATGGCAGTGCACAACATGTGCGTGCCGGTTTCCGTCTGGGCAGCCACAACGATATGAGCTTTGGTGAAGGCACCTCATCCCGTGACACCCTGCGCGACAGTGCAAAACACAGTGTGAGTGAACTGCCGGTGAACTGGTGGGTACAGCCTTCTGTTATCCGCACCTTCAGCTCCCGGGGTGACATGAGCATGGGTACAGCTGAAGCCGGCAGTAACATGACGTTCTCACCGTCACAGAATGGCACGTCACTGGACCTGCAGGCCGGACTGGAAGCCCGTGTCCGGGAAAATATCACTCTGGGCGTTCAGGCCGGTTATGCCCACAGCGTCAGCGGCAACAGCGCTGAAGGCTATAACGGTCAGGCCACGCTGAATGTGACTTTCTGATAATCAGGTCACTCCCCTTCAGGCCCCGGTCATAATGACCGGGGCTTTTTACTTTCAGGGAGCAACAGATATGCCGGGTTGTACATCACGTTTATTGCCGAAGGCTCTTTTGCTGCCAAATGGCATCTGAATCGTTCACAATTTGGCCGGTTATTGCCCGATCCCGATGGGGGTTATTGGGTGATCTCCTTCCATAAAAATACGCAGCTCGCCAGTGAAGGGCTTCTCAGACAATAAACGTCATTCATTTCGTCCATCAGGCCGCGTCTTCTCCGGGAGACGCGGCTTTTTCATTTATACCGCTAACTCATTCATAAGGAATAAATCATGCGATTAGCCAGTCGTTTTGGTTATGCGAACCAGATACGCCGTGACCGCCCCTTAACCCGTGAAGAACTGATGCAGGTCGTCCCCAGCGTATTCGGGGAAGAGAAACACACATCCAGAAGCGAGAACTATACCTGGATCCCCACCATCACCGTGCTGGAAAGCCTGCAGCGGGAAGGCTTCCAGCCATTCTTCGCCTGCCAGACCCGCGTGCGCGACCCGGGCCGCCGGGGATACACCAAACACATGCTGCGTCTGCGCCGTGACGGGGAGATAAACGGACAACATGTCCCTGAAATCATCCTGCTGAACTCCCATGACGGTACCTCCAGCTACCAGATGCTGCCGGGTTACTTCAGGTTCGTCTGCCAGAACGGATGCGTCTGTGGTCAGTCTCTGGGGGAAGTGCGTGTTCCACACCGGGGAGACGTAGTGGAGAAAGTTATCGAAGGGGCTTACGAGGTGGTGGGGGTTTTTGACCGGATTGAGGAGAAGCGTGATGCCATGCAGTCGCTGGTCCTGCCGCCACCGGCATGCCAGGCACTGGCACAGGCGGCACTGACTTACCGTTATGGTGACGAACATCAGCCCGTCACCACTGCTGACATTCTGACACCGCGACGCCGGGAGGATTACGGTAAGGACCTGTGGAGTGCTTATCAGACCATTCAGGAGAATATGCTGAAAGGCGGAATTTCAGGTCGCAGCGCTAAAGGAAAACGTATCCATACCCGTGCCATTCACAGCATTGACACTGACATTAAGCTCAACCGCGCATTGTGGGTGATGGCAGAAACGCTGCTGGAGAGCATGCGCTGATGCTGTTTCCCTGAAAGTGCAGCTCTGACTCACGTCTGTACCAGTCCCCAGGCATTCTTCCATTCATTTGCTTTTTATAAGGAATAATCTCATGACAACCTCTTCGCATAATTCCACCACACCTTCTGTTTCCGTGACCGCTGCATCAGGGAATAACCCGCCTCAGCTGGTTGCCAGCCTCGTCCCTGATGAACAGCGCATCAGCTTCTGGCCGCAGCACTTTGGCCTCATTCCACAGTGGGTGACCCTGGAGCCCCGTGTCTTCGGCTGGATGGACCGTCTGTGCGAAGACTACTGCGGTGGTATCTGGAATCTGTACACCCTGAACAACGGCGGGGCATTTATGGCACCCGAACCAGATGACGATGATGACGAAAACTGGGTACTGTTCAATGCCATGAACGGTAACCGCGCTGAAATGAGCCCGGAAGCCGCCGGCATTGCTGCCTGTCTGATGACGTACAGTCATCACGCCTGTCGTACGGAGTGTTATGCCATGACGGTCCACTATTACCGTCTGCGGGATTACGCCCTGCAGCATCCGGAATGCAGTGCCATTATGCGTATCATCGACTGAGCAGGAGCGGGACCATGCAACAGCTTTCCTTTCTGCCCGGAGAGATGACGCCCGGCGAGCGCAGTCTCATTCTGCGGGCCCTGAAAACCCTGGACCGCCATCTTCATGAACCCGGCGTGGCTTTCACCTCCACCCATGCGGCACGAGAATGGCTGATTCTGAACATGGCGGGACTGGAGCGTGAAGAATTCCGGGTACTGTATCTGAATAACCAGAATCAGCTGATTGCCGGTGAAACCCTCTTCACCGGCACCATCAACCGCACGGAAGTCCATCCCCGGGAAGTGATTAAACGTGCCCTGTACCACAATGCCGCTGCCGTGGTGCTGGCACACAATCACCCGTCCGGTGAAGTCACACCCAGCAAGGCAGACCGCCTTATCACGGAACGTCTGGTACAGGCACTGGGCCTGGTGGATATCCGGGTACCGGACCATCTGATAGTCGGTGGCAGCCAGGTTTTCTCCTTTGCGGAACACGGTCTGCTTTAACCCGTCACCGTCACCACCACATCACACCTGTTTTCACTTTTATCTTCTGTCTTCAGAGGTATCACACCATGAAAATCATCACCCGTGGTGAAGCCATGCGTATTCACCAACAACATCCGGCATCCCGTCTTTTTCCGTTCTGTACCGGCAAATACCGCTGGCACGGTAGCACGGATACATATACCGGCCGTGAAGTGCAGGATATTCCCGGTGTGCTGGCTGTGTTTGCAGAACGCCGTAAGGACAGTTTTGGTCCGTATGTCCGGCTGATGAGCGTCACCCTGAACTGAGTCCGGAAGGGCATTCAGAAGAGCAGAATTATCGCCACCACCGGACCATTCTTAACCAATTTTCTGTGAGGATTTTATTGTGTCAGACACATTCTCCGGGACAACGCATCCCGATGACAATCACGACCGCCCCTGGTGGGGGCTGCCCTGTACCGTGACACCTTGTTTTGGCGCCCGTCTGGTGCAGGAGGGCAACCGGTTGCATTACCTTGCCGACCGCGCCGGTATCAGAGGCCGGTTCAGCGACGCGGATTCGTACCACCTGGACCAGGCCTTTCCGCTGCTGATGAAACAACTGGAACTCATGCTCACCAGCGGTGAACTGAATTCCCGCCATCAGCATACCGTCACGCTGTATGCAAAAGGGCTGACCTGCGAAGCCGACACCCTCGGCAGTTGTGGCTACGTTTATATGGCTGTTTATCCGACGCCCGAAACGAAAAAGTAACTCTCCAGAATAACCTTCTGCTCCGGCCTGGTGCTTTCACCACGCCACTTTTCCATTTTTCATCTCTGCATATCAGGAAAATCTTCAGTATGAAAACATTACCTGTATTACCCGGGCAGGCGGCCAGTTCACGCCCGTCTCCGGTTGAAATCTGGCAGACACTGCTCACCCGACTGCTGGACCAGCATTACGGCCTTACGCTGAATGACACACCGTTCGCTGATGAACGTGTGATTGAGCAGCATATTGAGGCAGGCATTTCACTGTGCGATGCGGTGAACTTTCTCGTTGAAAAATACGCACTGGTACGTACCGACCAGCCGGGATTCAGCGCCTGTACCCGTTCTCAGTTAATAAACAGTATTGATATCCTCCGGGCACGCCGGGCAACCGGCCTGATGACACGCGACAACTACAGAACGGTAAATAACATTACCCTGGGTAAACATCCGGGGGCGAAACAATGAAACTGGCCCTGACGCTGGAAGCCGACAGCATTAATGCGCAGGCGCTGAACATGGGGCGCATTGTCGTTGACGTCGATAGTATTGAGCTCGCTGAACTGATTAACAAAGTCGCTGAAAACGGTTATTCACTCCGCGTGGTGGATGAACGTGACGCTACCGAAACACCGGCGACTTCTGCCAGCCCTCATCAGTTGCCGGAAGACAATACAGTGATACAGAGCGTGATGCCATTAACCACTGAAACAGCGCTGGATATCCTCATTGCGTGGCTGCAGGACAATATCGACTGCGAATCGGGGATTATCTTTGACAACGATGAGGATAGAACGGATTCGGCAGCACTGTTGCCCTGTATCGAACAGGCCAGAGAGGATGTCCGTACCCTGCGTCATCTGCAGCTTCTGCACCAGAACCGGTGAATATCACTCACCACGCTTCATTACCCTGACGCCAGCCTGAATACGGCTGGCGTTTTCGTTTATAAACCAAAAGGGAAACCGATAATGTCAAACATCACAATCTCCCGTCCGGAAGTGGTCACCGCACATACGGACGTTATCTGCTCCACCAGTATCCGACACGTTGTGACGGTACGGAATGCAGCACTGCAACAAACCGAAACGCTTATCCGGCAACTGACTGAAATCTCAGTACTGACAAAAAGCATTGGTGGTAAAAGCGCCCCGGACTGGGCCATGAAACAGGATTTTCGCTGCGGCTGCTGGCTGATGGAGAAACCGGAAACCGCAATGAAAGCCATCACACGCAATCTCGATCGCGAAATCTGGCGTGACCTGATGCAACGTTCAGGGATGCTTTCCTTAATGGATGCACAGGCCCGTGATACATGGTACCGGTCACTGGAGTACGATAATTTTCCGGAAATCAGTGAAGCGAACATTCTGAGCACATTTGAACAACTACACCAGAACAAGGATGAGGTGTTTGAGCGAGGGGTGATCAACGTCTTCAGGGGACTGAGCTGGAATTACAAAACCAATTGCCCCTGCAAATTTGGCAGTAAAATTATCGTCAACAATCTGGTGAGATGGGACCGGTGGGGATTTCATCTTATCACCGGACAACAGGCTGACCGACTCGCCGATCTGGAAAGAATGTTGCACCTGTTCAGCGGTAAACCAATCCCCGACAATCGGGAAAACATCACTATTCGTCTGGATGATCACATTCAGTCTGTTCAGGGTAAAGAGAGCTATGAAGATGAGATGTTCAGCATCAGATACTTTAAGAAGGGCTCCGCGCATATCACATTCAGAAAACCAGAACTGGTTGATCGGCTAAATGACATCATTGCAAAGCGTTATCCGGGACAATTATCAGCCATCTGAGTCAGATGGAAAAAAGCTTACCTGACCCATTACCTGACCCAATTCAAAGGAAAAAGAAAAAGGGTTAGCTGGTTTATTAGCTAACCCTTTGTTGTGTATGGTGGCCCCTGTTGGGTTTGAACCAACGACCAAGCGATTATGAGTCGCTCGCTCTCACCACTGAGCTAAAGGGCCGGGAGCAGAATAATAATGGTGCGTAATTAATTCTGCAATCTCATCCGTTTCAAACGATTAAATCCTGAACTTCCCTGACTGTCTGCTCAAAACGTCCGGTCTCCAGTTCAACGCCAATCGCACGACGCCCGAGCGCCAGTGCAGCTTTTACCGTTGAACCTGAGCCCATAAAAAAATCTGCAACCAGGTCTCCCGGACGACTGCTTGCGCTGATTATCTGCTGCAGCATTTCTGCCGGTTTTTCGCACGGATGTTTCCCGGGATAGAACTGCACCGGTTTATGTGTCCACACATCCGTGTACGGCACCTGCGCCGTCACACCAAAATACCGCCGCAGATGCTTATATTCACTCTGCAGCTCCACATACTGCCGGTTCAGTGACGTATACGTATCCACCAGCTGGTGGTGGGGCTTTTCCAGTTCACCGCGCTGATGTTTCTCTTCTGCCACCCGGGCAAACAGCGACTGTAATTTCAGATAATCGCTTTCGTTCGGTAGCTGCCACTGACTGGCACTGAACCAGTGCGACACCATGTTTTTCTTTCCTGTGGCATCTGCAATCTGTTTTGCCGTTATCCCCAGGGCCGCGCGCGCATCACGAAAGTAAGAAATCAGCGGGGCCATCACATGCTGTTTCAGTGCACTGCCCTTCGCCGCATACCCGGCATCTTTCGGACGATACGGCCCCTGATAATGTTCCGCGAACAGAATGCGCTCTGTGGCGGGGAAATACGCCCGCAGGCTTTCCTTGTTGCATCCGTTCCAGCGTCCGGACGGCTTCGCCCAGATAATATGGTTCAGCACACTGAAGCGTTCACGCATCATGATTTCGATATCAGATGCCAGGCGATGACCACAGAACAGGTAAAGACTTCCGACAGGTTTCAGCACCCGCCAGAACTGCGCCAGACACTGGTCCAGCCACTTCAGGTAATCATCGTCGCCCTTCCACTGGTTATCCCAGCCCTCGGGTTTCACTTTAAAGTATGGCGGGTCTGTGACTATAAGATCGACAGAGTTTTCCGGTAAGGTCTGGATAAATTCCAGGCAATCAGCGTTGATTAACTCACAACTGGATATTTTTACAGTATTAGCCATAGATCAATAAGCACTTCTCTGATAGGCTCATACCGCTTTTGCGCAAAGCAGATGGGCCTGAGGTTTGCTTGTGACCCCAACGCATGAGCAGATGGCTGGCAGGTGCCGCTAACACCCACCAGCCGCCCATTACCACAAATAAAAAAGCCTTCACTGAGGAAGGCGTCTGTAACAACCGAACTGATAATCTGCCAGACCCGCCATAACAAGCTGGGTCAGTATTAACTGGCAACGTTCGCGTGAAAGGTAAGTATTCTGCGCAATTTCCCCGACGGTCGCCGGTTCGGTGACGCTTAATTCATTAAACACCACTCTGGCAGTTTCGGTCATATCCTGCTGTTTTAGCATGCCTTTTCCCTTTTCTGGTTAACGTGACATACCAATAACTCTTGTCGAAAAAGCCAGCAAGCTGAAAGACCGATATTAATAACTACCAGCGCGTTTAATGTACCGCACTTCGGGCATCAAAAAACCCGCTCAATGGCGGGTTTAATTAATGAGGTAACAACCTTAACTTGTTTGATTCTGTACTTCAGTGGCCTTCTTCCCTTCAATACCTGCCTTGAAAGTCTCGAATGTTTCAACATTAAACAGCGAAAAAGATTCGATCTGATCGAAGGGCAACACATGCCTAAACTGATAAACTGACAATGGCTCAGAAGTTAATGTGATACCCTGACTAAGGTAGTAGTCCACATAATTATGCTCAACACAAAAAGTCAGAGTATCTTTATCTCTGTACCCGGACATAAAAGGGATTAGCACCAATGTGTTAGTATCTAACTGATTGAAACGTGCCTCATCAATCATCCCCACATAGACCTTGCGAGACTTCAGTGTAACCAACAATAACAATCCACGCTCAACTGATTCAAGAAGGATATTTTCCACGGCACTATGAGCCGCAATTTCTTCAAAAATAGCCTTGCGCTTTTGTGGGTCTTTATGGTTTTTGGTTGCCTCTGATGCCTTCCCGATACTTACAATAATAGTGAAAGCTATCGACATAGCAGGGAACATGCTCAACCCAAACACTCGCATTTTGAGAAAGTCATGGGCGAAAGTAAAGGGAGCGTACCAACCAAACAAGTACGCTGGAATGTTCCAAAGTGACATTCCAGCGTACAGAACAACAACCAATAAGGCAGCGATAAGAATACCACTTATGAGAAACTCACCACCTTTCAGTGCAACATCAAAGTATGCATTCCAACCGATCGCTTTGCTTTGACGGTATCGTGACGGCAAATGGCAGTTGGTATAGTGATAACCACAAACTAAAACAATAACAATCAGCGCAGCCCACATAGAAGACTAACCCTTCTTCTTAGTACTCAATCCCTTAATATTGGCTGCGAAAGCCTTTTGCACATCAGCGTTGTTGCGATTCAAAACCATCGAACCATTACTATCAATGAAAAACTTGTCACTTTCATGCTTAGCTTCTTTTCCATCACACATGGAAGCTATATCTGCAATTTTTTTGATGATCTTCTCAGGTGAGAGGATCGCGCGAGCGGCAAGTGTTAGATATTTCGGCATGCTCCCCTCCGTTAACAGATAAAACACAAAAAGCACACAAACAAAGTATGCGCACATCCTAACCTATGTGGCTAACAACCACTTTCTTTTATAAGATGAGTGTATTACCTAAAGGGTAACTCGGCAATAGCAGAATAGTTTTAGCAAGGTAAAATCGATGGTCTTTCGCTCAACTTACGACAAAAGATAGCCCGCTCAGCAGCAGGCTTTGTTTAGTTTGCCATCGTGTACAAAATCAGCAAAATATCAGATTTACACGAAATGTACGCGATTTAATTGACTTTTGCAATAACCCGCCGCGAAAAGGTCGCTTTTTGTTGCGATCTTGTTTTCATGGTATAAATCAAAGATTCGTTGTCGAGGTTCTTAAAAATGTCGCACATATCACGCCAGTAGTGCGCATAATTGTGGCTCCAGTTGTCTGACTTAACTCCACACAGTCTGGCAAGTTCCTGTCGCTGGTAGACGTCACACCCAGTAATCCTCCCCCTGACATCCTGCGCCGCCAGCCAGATTAATTTCTTCAGACGCTCAAGCGTTTTCCCTGTAATTTTTCTGGTGCCAAAATGCACCTGAAACTTATCCCACGCCCATTTCGCAATGACCACCTGATAATCCCAACTCGGATTTTCACTGTATACCCACAGTACCCACGCCTTCTGATGCTCTTCAAGAGACAGAACGGCGCGTCGCCATGATGATGTCGAAAACTCAACCGGACTGACTAGGGCAATTGATGAACCTTTCGCCAGCGATTGCTTTCCCGGGATCGGTGGATTATCCAGCGTTACCATTTTTCCAGTGACCTTATCGCGGTACCGGATTTTTTTACGTCTGTAACGCCCTGTATCAAACATGGCATTCTCCTGCCAGGCTTCAAGCTGACCTTTTGTTGCCCCACTCAAATCGGCGGTGGCGATAATGAGCTGCTCACGAACAAACTGTAAATACTGGTTATTCATGCGCACTCCAGCTCTGTGATTTTTATCCCCAACCGACCACCAGGAACAGGCAGTCCGCGCACAATATTGATTTCATCAAACTGCTCGTCGTCGATAAGCAACCCCGCATGTGTCAGTGCATCCAGTGGTGCTTTCAGGATATTGTCCAGGTCGCGACGACGCTTATCCGGTGGCTCTGCAATCACCTTTATCGCCAGCCTTCCGGACAGGCTTAATTTCAGCCGCTGCTGGCGAACAATAAGCGCCACAGCCCGGCGATAACGCTTTCCCTCCTCCGAGATAAAATATGTGCTGCCACGGCGTCGCCAGTAAGTGTTCACCGTCGGCGGGTAAGGTAAAACCAAATCTATGAGCATCAGTCACCTCTTTTACCCAAGCACGCCAGTTGCAAAGGCGTGATCAAGAAAACGAAAAATTAAATCAACCTGAGAACCATGCTTTTCTTCGAACGCCAGAGGATCCGCATGAAGCTCGTTGTGATGCTCCCGACACAGCGGTAGCGTGAAAATATCGTGAGATTTTGTCCCCATTCCGCCCTGACCATGACCAATCAGGTGATGGGGATCGTCGGCTGGCTTACCACAACACGCACACGGCTGTGTCTTCACCCAGCGTGTGTATTTCTCGTTAACCCAGCGGCGACGTTTAGGTCGTTTCATGAAAGATTCCGGAGACTCAGGATCAACGGCAATGCTGACCACCGTCTCTTCCTGTGGCGGGTTTTGCTGGTGGGCGTGAGGCAGCGGCGCAAGATTTTTTGTGCGCTGCTTCAGTATGCTGGTGGCGGTCTGCTCTCCCGGTACGATGTCGCTTTCACGGTACATTGAGCGGATTTTTTCCGCACGCAACCCCAGCGAACGACGTAATACCGCTTCCGGTAGCGCGTCCGCCACCTGATTGCGGACCGCCCACCAGGATAATTCAGCCAAAGATAATTCACGCTCCTGCGTACCGCTTATTGCGTGACCGATGACGTCAATCATCCATGCTGACAGGTTTTGATGAGCAAGTTGCTCGAGTGATTCGGATGTCTGGTCACGCAGCTGGTTGTCGCAGTGCCAGCACAACACCATTGCGCCGGTACCATAATGGTGAATGACGGTTTCGCTGTGATGATAATCGCCGTGTGGCCACTGGCAGGATTTAATATGGCGCAACAGCCAGTCAGACAATGCACCAGCACCACCAGCAGCACGAATCACCCGTGCGTTACTGAAAAACGGCAGCAATGTTTTGTCTTCCACTAGCGGCTGGCGAACGGCAGGAACAACCCCGGACGGCAGATTACGCATGCTTTTCGGTTCCGGCTCCACCAGTACCCGGGTATTGTGGAATACCGGCATGGATTCACGGCCCGGCTTAACGATCACCAGCCCGAGTTCCGGTACCAGAACAGGTCGAAGTAATACCCGCACGTTACCTCCAGATGCGTTGCTGGAATGTGCGGGACGGACGCGGTGGGCGTTCGGAGTAAGGAAGCCTGACGGAGATTATCCAGTGACGATAATCGAGGCTGAGGGCTTTCTTAATCTCGTATCCGTGTCTGCGGTAGCACTGAATTAGCCACTCGGCCTGTTCTTCAGTGCATGGGGGATGCTGGAACCAGTCAGATTTGAAAGTGCGGGAACGCCGCCCGTGCCTGCTGGCAAAGACGGCAGAATCATCAGAATTGTGTAATTTGGTATCGTGCGCCATCGGTTGTCTCTGCTGGCGCAGCAGGTGCCAGTTGTTCAGGCTGGTGTGCGAATTGTAAACCAGAATGCTAGGAAAAAACAAAACCCGCCGAAGCGGGTTAAGTGCGGGTGCGTTGAGGATGCCTGACACATCAGAGGTGGCGAGGGATTTCTCCCCCGCCAGGTCTCTTACTCCTCAGGTTCGTAAGCTGTGAAGACAGCGACCTCCGTCTGGCCGGTTCGGATTCGTACCTCGCAGAGGTCTTTCCTCGTTACCAGTGCCGTCACAATGACGGTTAAACAGATGACGATCAGGGCGATTAACATCGCCTTTTGCTGCTTCATAGCCTGCTTCTCCTTGCCTTTCGGCACGTAAGAGGCTAACCTAGATTTGCCGTTCATAGATTGAGCCTCAGATTAATGTTAAGCGTCTTGCAGGACGCGTAATGTTAACTGGGGCTTTTCTCTATCTGCCTTTGGTGTTCATGCCTGAGGCAGATAGCCTCAAGCACCCGCAGCAATTCTACTTAACTCACGTCACCTCGCCAATATAAAATCAATCAGAAAGGCGATCCATAAGAACAACAGCAAGGCAATAAATTGCCATTACAGCAGCAATAGCCAGCGCACATTTGAGAACCAGCACCACAACCTCCTGTATTGGACGTACACCAGTCCTGATAAATATGAGGATGTCTCGTCAGTGATTCAATACAACTATTGGGTATAGTTTCTGTGATTTTGTTCTGTAGAAATGGAACATAATAACCTGTCACCACCAGCACTTCTTTAAATACGCCAAGTCCGACGCAAGCTAACCTTCTAGCCCGCTTTGAGCGAGAAGCAGACATTTACTTAACTGGATAGCAAGAGACTTCATATATCATGGTTGATCCCGGAGTTTTCAATAATGGAAAGACATTGCCCGTATGATCGGGCCGTAACCACATTAGAAGCAGGTGCCCTTTGTGAATTTTGATTGTGTCAACCTATCTGTTTTGAATTTTTTATAAAAAATATTCGCAAATTTGTGAATTATGAGAGACAAACGAGCATGGACAACCAATGTTACTTTCATACACAATGAAGCAACATGATAAAAGTACACTGACTTTAGCAAGTAAATTTAGGAGATTGCGATGTTTAGCTTAATCATGGCCGGAGAACCGGACGTTTTTGACCGCTGGCCGTGTATGGACCCTGGGCTTAAAGAAGGCGAGGAAAGATTCTCGATGTCCCGCATGCTGGAAGGCACCCCAAGCGATATTTACAGTAAATTAACACCAATAAGACCCGATACCTTAAGAGAACTCGCCAAGCTACCAGTATTGTTCATGACCGAAACTTATACAAAAGATGATGAATATGATACAAACAAGTACATCAGGATCAGACTTGGGGAAATAAGAAACTTACGTAAAGATGGTGGCGAT
>NZ_JAYQWM010000058.1:0-22169 GCF_036662595.1 Escherichia sp. Lx600-2
TGTTCTCCAATGACTAGTCTAAAAACTAGTATTAAGACTATCACTTATTTAAGTGATATTGGTTGTCTGGAGATTCATGGGGCCAGTCTATCAAGTATCAGGAATATTTGTTTTATAGACCAGGAGCGTTTCGGCTCCTGGTCTGTTTCGGACATGTTCTCAGTCAACCACTAATAGCGGACTAGGGACACCAGATGATGAAACAAACAGCCCTTTTACGGCACGGGTTGCAGCCACATGCAGTAACGCGCGCTCATTAAATAATGCATCACGCTGTTCAACGGGATCATCGGATGCTAATGCTTTTATTTCCGGCACAACGCCTTCGTTAATCCCCACCAGGAACACATACTGGAACTCAAGCCCTTTAATACGGTGCATCGTTGCAACCCGCACGCCAGGGCGTGCATCGCTGTCACCGCTATCATTGCCTAAATTAAATGTCTCAATTCCGGCGTCATTCAGTGCTGATGCGTAGCGGTCACAAGCATGTTTAGTACGCGCAGTAATGCAGATATCCTGAGAACGAACCTGATTCGCCAGCAATGCCTGAATTTGCTTGACGAGCGTTGCAGCCTCTTCTTTGAAATCTGCCGCATGCGTAATCATGGGCTTTTCCCCGTGCAGTAATGACAAATAATCATTACTGGTATCCGCTTCGCCATCGAGGTTATCAACCTTCACACCAGTTAACAGCCCAACAGCAAATTGACGCGTCTCTTCTGTGGTCCGATAGTTAATCTTCAATTTTTTACTGCGACGACCACGGACGTTAATACCACACTGACCAAGAACGACCTTATTGCGATAAATACGCTGATGCCCATCCCCGACAATAAACAGATCGTTGGGCGACTCGGGAACCAGGCTGCGAATAAGAGTAAATGCCGGGGCACCGATATCTTGAGCTTCATCGACCACAATACTGCTATAAGGTAGTTGAACCTGTTTTTCTTTAAACAGAACAATAGCCTCATGCATGGCATCGCCCATTTCGCGCAGTTTGGCACGCGCCATTTGTGCTCTGAATTCTTCAAAGACTGGCCAGATTTTCGCCCGTTGAATACGGGATAACGCTGTACCACGTCCAACCCGGCTGACTTTGAGGTATTCCTCCCGGGTGTAAACCGCATTTGGCTGGACAACGCGTTGCCACTCTTCAGCATAGAAATTATCAGGTAACCCCAGTTCGGCAGGTGCCTGCTGCAAGGCATAGTTCCAGCATTTGCGTCGCCCTTCATCGCTGTCGTATACCACGCGGAAATCATAACCGTGGCGTTTTAGTTGGTCGCTCATCCAGGCATCAATGTTAACGACGTCAATACGCGCCATCTCTTCTCGCGTACACAACCGCTGGAGATTAGCGCGAATATCTGCCGCCAGGTTACGCGTAAATGTCGTGAAAAGTACCTTCTTACCGGGTTTATCTGCCAGACGCTGAGATAACCACCGCGCACGGTGCATCGCAACAACCGTTTTCCCTGTACCTGCACCACCCAGTACTCGTACCGGACCATTAGCGGGCGACTCCACCAGTTTTCGCTGGCTCGGATGCAGAAATACACGCCATTTTTCTAAAGGCGCATTAAGCATCTGCAACAGCTCCTGTTCATTTTCAACGACATGGAAGCGACGTTTACTTCGTTCAATCGCCTCCATAAAGTCGTTGGTATCAACAGGCTCATCACGATGATCGTTAAACTCTTCCAGCACTTCCTGGTAATCCAGCCCTTCTGCCAGCCAGTGCAGAGGTTCCCAGGCCTCTGCTGGCATTATGCTTTCAAGTTGATTAAGCCCGGCTTCATCGGTAAGCGCCATCACCTGATCAATAAAGACAGGCGGCACACCCAGGGCCAGAATCTGTTCCGCGCTGTAAGCTGCGAAGAGTTTCGGTTTATCAACCACCGTTTCCGCTGCCGGTTTGATATAGCTAATATCAATGACCTGAATCGCGCCGGTAACCGGGTGAATCGAACAATCATGCCGCCGCGCCCAGTCGTATGCTTCGTCGTGTTTATCCACCCACATCAGCATATACAGGGCACCCTGTTCAGGTTTCAGAACAATGCCGCGATAAGTTTGATCGATTCGCACCGAATGGACATTTTTACTGCGCGCATCGTGGATCTTTTCATAGTTAAGTCCATTACTGGTCGGGTCCTGACGGAATTTGGAGATGAATTCCTGCACCTTTTTTTGCTGTGCTTTTGGGATCCGCGCGAATGCGCCCAGAAAACCATCAGAAAGTGCCACCTTGGGCGTTTGCACCGTCATTTGTCACCTCCGGACAGATGTTGCAATGTATTTTCGTCAATTGGCCCGAATGCAACGTGCCAACCTCTGGTTGTGAATAATGGAATAAATTCTTGATTATCAATAATCAATGCCCATTTTTGTGATGGCCAGGCGAGATCGGCTTCTGCAATAATTTCACCCTCATCATTTTGCAATTCGTAGCCGAGAGTCGGCGCAGAGAGAGAATGAGACTGAAGCAACGCGATCTCTTCAGCGCTTAATAAGCCAAACTCAATAATCTCAGCCCAACTTTCATCCGTCTCTGGTACTGCCTCTGGCGTTGCCGAAACTTTAGTGTCAACGCTTTCCTGCGGTAAATGCACGGCTTTACGGCTGGTAAAGGTCATATCCGGCAGGAACTGTAACAGGTTTACCAGTCGCCAGAAGCCATTGAGTCCCGCTTCATAACCGTCATCCTGCGTATAGCGATCGTCAAAACAGATATGCAAACGCAGCCAGCTGCGCATTTGTGCGACGCTGGTCGTCGGTTTAATGGCTTGTTGTGGTAACACCGAAGCCAGCTCAATAAATTGCTGCGATGAGTTACAGCTATCGAGTAAACCACCAAAGACAAACGGTTCGTCTGGCAAAAGCTCTGCTAGCCGCCAGGCTGGCGCGTTTTCCTGCATTTCATAGGCATACTTTTGTTTCGTTCCCGCGTCCTGTGACTTCTTCACATCCAACCACACCCAGGCATGTGCAGCAGCCATTCTCTGCCATAACTGCGTTCTTCCGCCCGGATCGGCGAGATAATCCAGCAGCAGTGCAAAACTGTTACGTTCCCGGAACGACGCTTCAAGGGCCGCAAAGTTGGTATCGTGAAACAGGTTATAAAACTTAGGCTGTTTCATATCCGGGTTATGCCCAAGTCCCAGGACATCCTGAACATGTTTAAGCCCAGGCTCTTTGAGATCGGCCCACGTGACTGTCCACACCCAGAAATTACCGCTATCCCGAATCGCCTGGCGTTTTTGCACATCCTCTGCGACGCTATTTTTGTGGAACGCAAAGCCATCAAGGAAAATAGCTACCGGTTTAATGGCATCAGACTGCATAAGCGGATATAGCACGTAATCCGGGCGACAAGGGATCCCCACCGCCTCTTTAGCGCCTAAATCCACCTGAGCTTTAAGATGCCAGCTCATCATCGGTTCGCTGCGGGTGTTAATAATCCACCCAGCGCCCTGATGCGCGTAACTGCGACTGACAATCAGGTTTTTATTTTCTTGCAGGCAGCTAATAAACCGTTTTTCCAGCTCACTGCCCATCATGGCTTCGAGGGAAATGTTTTTGATGGAATCAATTACCCGTATCGAATCTCTTGCCTGCAAAATTTTCGCCAGCAAGAGACGCGCCTGATCGCGGGAGACATACTTCATGCGCCCACGGTCACGGTAAGCGTAAACGCAACGATAACAACCATCTTTATGCGTATCATTGTTGCAACTGCATTCCACTATTGCCTGATAGGCCAGTTCAAGTAATTTCAGCAAATTGTCGGGAGTGCGCATCAGCTCTTTAAGAGAACCAGTTCCCCCCGGGACGGTATCGTAAATCACCAGATACTGCCGCCAGGATTCGCCTTCATTTTCCGGCTCGCGGTACACAACGCCTTTCAGGTGATCGACATTCCCCTTGAAGTAATGCTTAAGGCCGAGCTGGATCGCCGCCCCAAGAGAAGCCTCCACGACACGGTCATTACTGTAACTGCTTACCGGGAGCAGAATACGCAACGCTTCTGACTCCAGCTGGCGATAGAGATAGAGATAATCTTCGAACTTCGCCTTTTCCGGTTCCGTGCGATATTTGCAGCTCAAATCATGACGAGGTTCATGATCGCGAGGACGCTGCACCATGCCGCACCCGAGGCAAACTTTAAACCCGGTTCGCTTCTTCGCTTCTCCGGCAATCATCAACTCATTGGCATCATCCGCCATTTTGCCGAAGTTGATATCCCGCAGGGTGACTTTGCTTAAAAATTCAAAACCAAACGGAACTTCGCCTTCCTCAATCGCGTATGCCGCCGATACATCTTCTTTTTCGAAACTAACCAATAGCTGACGCTGGAAGAAAGCAGGTTCACGGCTGTCGCTCTCGTCGCTGATCTGGCTATCACGTGCGCTGGCGCGGGCATAAACCTGGCGAAGTTTCAGCAGCGTGGTTTTTTGTCCGGCATCGGCCCACCCCGGTGTGCCACATTTCGGGCAATATTTATGCTGGTCGCCTGTCTGGTCGATATTTTCGCTGTAGTTACAGTGGCTACAGATACGCCAGTTCTCCGGCTCAGAGACCTTCAGGTCTATCTGCTCAATTTCAACTTTATGCCCACCGGCATAGAAATTATTCAGCGGAGCCAGCTCAGCCAGCGCCGTTGATGCCGGGCGTTCATATTCGAAAGTGGTGTTTTGATATTCACGCGCTTCCCCGCCTTCTTTACGCCGCCAGAGCACAGAACGTAACGTAATACCGGCTTCCGGGAAGGCGTAGTTAGGCAGCAGACCTTCATCCGTGAGGAAATTCAGCGTTTGCTTATTGTTGATTTGATTGACCAGCGCCATCAGCGCCTGCCGTTCTGAAGTCAGTTCGCGCATATCGCTGTCAAAGTTTTGATCGCGCGGCGCGTTCTCCAGTTTATCGATGCTGCGCTTGAGTTTATCGATGCGTGAGCGCAAAGATTTGCGATCTTCCACCAGCAGTTTTAACGCTTCTTCTATACGCTGCGCCAGCGAGCGTTGTCCTGGCGCGCCCTGAAGATAAGACAACAGCTGTTGGCGAGTTTCTGCGACAAGATCGGGGAAGATCTCAGTAAATTGTGCAGCAATCTCCGCATGATGCTGTTCGATATATCGCAGTAAGTTATACGGAAAACCCGATTTACGCCCGAACTCCAGCTCATCCAACATCTGTTTGACGTTTTTACAGATAGCGGATTCTGGTACACCGGTTTTCACCCAGTTATCCATACAAAAAGCTGCCAGCTGGCGTTCGAGAATAGCCGTTGCATTGAGGAAGACGCCAGGAGCCTGCACCTGGCCCTGCATCATCTCCAGCGGTTCTTCAAAGAAAAACTGATCGTGCGGGTTCCCTTCTGCCACGGTAATGTTTAACGCGTTACCATCTTTACGACCGGCGCGACCAATACGCTGCAAGTAGTTGGCCTGAGCAGGTGGGACAGAACAGAGTAATACGGTGGAAAGATCCCCAACGTCAATACCCATCTCCAGCGTCGGTGTTGCCGACAACAGGTTGATATTCCACGGTTGGTTGCCCCGGTAGAACGATTTTTCGGTGGCTTCACGATCTTCACGGCTAAGCAGCCCCGTGTGTTCTGCGCCCTGCACGCGCGCGATGTCCATGTTCTCCCAACGCCAGGTCGCCATATTGTCGACTTCCTGGTAACGACCTTCACAACGTAAAGAGAGACAAGGCGCATTACGCCACTGCCAGCCTTGATCGGCCGGAGCCCGGACAACCTCACGGCAACATGAACAATTAAGCTGAACGACGTCACGGCTCACCACCAGCGCCGAAGGCACCAGTCCCCAGGCTTCACGCCCTTTGGTGTCAAAATCTTTTACTACTCCGGCTATTTTCAACGCCGTAAACAGACGTCGTAACACTGTTTCCGCAACGCTACTGATAAACAGATTATTGCCGTTACTCAGCGTGCGATTGATCCAATGTTGATACCAGCTGGGGTTAGACTTCGCGCCAATCAGGCGATGGAAACCATTAATTTTTTCAAACGAGGCATAAGCCGGTTTACGTGTTTTCGGACCGATAGAAGGCATATAGCGCGAGGTACGCTCTTTTTGCGTCATCATAAAGGTCGTGCCATCACGGCGATAACTTTCGAACGCCGGATGCATAACAGCCCCGGCCTGGCGTTGATACCAGATAACCCCCAGCGCCAGGTGCGCGACCTGCTCGACGCTCACACCGGACATCTCATCACCCAGCTCTTCACAAAGCTGTTGATGCAGGGCGGTAATTGCCGGATTAAAGCGATCTTTATCCACTCCGGCAACGGCATAACCGGTGGCTTCCAGCGTACGTCCGATACGCGCGCGCAGGGTGAATTCGCTGTACACCTCCCAGTCGAGGCGCAGGGAAACCAGCTCCGGCAGATCGGAGTTCTCCGCCAGTTTGCCTTCATTTTTCAGCGTCTGATAATCATTCAGCCACTGCATATTTGGTGCGATGAAGTTCGCTGCAAAATGAGCATCGTCCGGTGAACGTTCACGCGTTTGTTGGCAAACACGCGCCGCGAACGCATCCAGCGGTAATGTCTCTTTTTCGCCAAGAACCCTGCCGATTTGCCCACGAATCATCAGCGGCCAGGTTCGGGCAGTAAAAAAGCTGGCACGATGCGCGGCGTCTTGTACCGAGTCAGAAAACGTAATCAGCTTTTTATGTTCGTTGAACTGGCTGCCATAAAGCTGGTGAATCATCACCGCCGACAGACTGGCAGCCCGTGACCCCAGGATCGAAATCCCCTGTTTGCTGTTGCAGTACGGGCATTCATTAGCAAACTCCAGCTCGTCCTTACGCTCTTTGAGCATATCCGGGATCAGTACCTGCAACAGCTCCGTATGACCGCAATGTCCACACTGGACGCTGGACTGTCGGTTCAGTTTCAGACAGGTAGGGCACAGTTTCTGGTGTGCGCCACTGACCGCTTTTTCGTTGTTATCCGGGAAAGCAAGGACGATGGAGCGTCCTTTTTCAAAGAACTGGCGATAAATGCCGTCGAGGTCTGTTTCCAGCTGAACGCTTTGCCCATGACGCAGACTGGCCCAGCCAGTTGCGTGGCAGTCACGGCAGTGGATAACCGGCAAATAGTGTTCGCGGTCTTCCACCGCCACATCATCGGCAAACACCAGTCGCGGCGTTTTCGCCACGCTGGCGACCAGACGACGCATCTCCCGAAGCCACAACTGGGAACGCAGTTGCACAAACGGCAGCACCGGACGCGCTTTCTTCGCCTGGAGACGTTTTTGCCGATCGTGTTCCGTTTCCGGTACTTCGAGACGTGCCTGTGCGATCAGCGCCAGAATGCTTTGCAGCACGCGTCGGGCATGGTCGGCGCTTTCTGCCAGCATAACCTGGAGATTTTCCAGACACTCTCGTTCAGAGAGGATCCCGCCTTGCAGATCATGGAGTAAGACATGCATCACGCTGTGGCGGCGTAACAGTGACCCCAGCGCAATACGCTTTTCACGCCCGTCGTCGCTCTCCAGATCGTCCGGAAGCTGCAAGTCGCTGTCGGGGAACCACAAAGAGATTTGTCCGTTGAGATACGCCACCGGGGTAGCGTAACTCTGCGGGTCCAGGGCCGAAGCGAACTCCGGCCCCGGATACTGACTGTACGCAATAGCGTAATTCTGCAAGTACTCCGCTGCCGTGTAGCGATCTTCGCGAATAACGGCGTCATCGGTAAACGGCTGGTCAAAGATTGTTTTTGCGTAATCGAGTAGTTGTCCCAGTTCGTCACCTACGGTAGCCGACGTCCCCACGCAGGCAAAACGCTTGTCATCAACACCGATATGATGCTTTAAGCGGCGCACCAGACAGGCCAGATCCGACCCCTGCGCACCATCAAACGTATGCAGTTCATCCACCACCAGATAACGCAGTGACCCTGGCTGGTTATAGCGCCAGAGCTTCTGATCGCCGGGGCGCATCAGCAGGTAATCCAGCATCTTATAGTTAGTCAGCAGGATATCCGGTGGGTTCTCGCGCAGGGTATGTTTGCAGGTGATGACTTTATCTGCAGACATCTTTTTGCTGGGTTCGATTTCACTGTCGCCGACAAACAGGCCGACGGTTACTTTGCCATGCAACTGCGGATCGCTGGCGATAGTTTTGGCGAAACGGCTGGCCTGATCGGTTGCCAGAGCGTTCATCGGGTAAATGATGATCGCTTTAACACCGGCCTCTGATGCCCCCGCACAATGGTTAAGCAGCGGGAACATAAAACATTCCGTTTTACCAGAACCCGTCCCGGTCGCCACCAGCGTCGGTTGAGGCATCTCGATACCCAGGCGCTGAAACGCCTGCGCCTGATGCGCGTGCGGTGGGAACGGCAGCGTCAGGTTAGGGAAGAAGTTCAGCGGTAAGTCACTTTTACGAAACGGCAGCTGAGCGGAAAGATACGGCCCTTTCAGCAGCGTTTCCGGCTGGGACAGAAATTGCTCCAGCATCGAGACGTTATTGTTTTCTTCACCGTTAAACAGCGGGCTGTTAAGCGGGAAGGCTGCCCGTAAAAAGGAAGCAACACTGTCGGCAACCTGCCGACTGACAACGGAAGGCAGCATCAGGCACTCTCCTTATCTTGTGCAAAGAATGCCCAGGCCACTTTATAATCATCTTCGCGGTCGGGTTTGATAAACGGAGCCTGCCAAATGACGGTTCGGCGCTCGCCTTCATCGCTGCGGGTATAGTCATCAAAAGTGACGCTGACAGTGCCGGTTTGCAGATGCTTGACATCATCCCAGCCGATGGCTTGATCGGTGCAATCGCCGCCGGTCCAGTCTGGGCTGGCGACGTTAAAGACAAAACCGTTTTTCAGGTCCGCTTTACGCGCGGTACGCGGCAGGCCAACGCCCACCAGGCCTTTACTTGGAGTAAAGATAATGCGGCCGTTTTGATCGTACCAGGTATCGGCTTCATACTGACGCATGACCGGGAACTGAACGCGGTAGATAGTAAGCAGTTCTTCGAGGGTTAAACCCAGAGCCTGCGCCACCAGTACGTCAATTTCTACCAGCGCCTGACGGCGGCTGTAGTCGGAGCGTAAAGCGCAGTTACGCTGCCACTCCGGGGTCAGGTTGGCGAAGAAATCTTGTGAAAGTTGTGGGAGATCGCGGCTCCAGCACTGGGTGTTGAAGTCTGGGTTGTAGCAGGATTGCCAGAGATCGGTATAACTGCTCACAAGCGATACGAGACACAGTGCTCGACTATGCAGTGCCGTGCGATAAGCATCATTTGTAAGTACTGGCAGTTGGTTAATAAGAGAGGTATTGGCATGCCCCATACCAGTACTTTTAACCCGATAATCCAACGGTACAGAAAGCGTCATTGAAAAATAATCGAGCAATGTTTGAGTATTGTTAAATGCTGAGCCCAGGCAAGTATTAATGTGACTTACACCCGGTGGAACAATTGTTGAAATCAACGTTCTCTCCGAAGATGGCCCTATCATTTCACGATTCACAAAACGATAATAATCCGTCACCTTTCTCGGTTCATCTTCACCCGGTTCAGTCCATGTAACGCGTGGAGTACGTTTGGCATATTCTTGAGCATCACATGCTGGAATATAGTTAGTGCGCGGCAGGTAATCGTCGGGCAGCGTTAACAGGTCCAGGCAGTCATAGTGTCCTTTCTCTGTGCAAATCTCCCTTGGAGTCTTATAAAGCGGTGTTCCGACATAGAAATGTGGTCCAGATAGAATCCATTGTGATGTGTCTTCCGGAAATTGGGTATGCCGTTTAGTCGTTCCGTCAGCTTGAGCATATGTTTCATCAAACATGACGGTGGAGAAATATTGCCCCTGCAAGTCCCCCAACCGTCTGGGCTGCTTTGCAAATTTTTCAAGTACAGAAACAAGCGGTTCAGCATGAAGCGCAGGAAGTCGAGCCTCAAGAGCCGGCGTACCCTCTTCATCATAAAGACTGGCAAATAGTGCAAGTCGCTCCATTCCAACAGCCAAAATACGGCTTTGATGCCCCGCTTCATTCCAGGAACCTGTTTCGTCATCTTTAATGCCACCAACTTCACCGGAGCCATCATGAGCAAAGCAAAGCTCGATCGTTTTGGCTGAGAAAAGGTTAGCAATATTAACAAACTCAACATGATCGTTTTTTGTACTGGAATAAATATTAATGCTGTACTTAACTCTATCGCCAATAGGGAACAATATTCTCTGGTTCTGAAACTGAAAATGAGCCCTCAACCTCGGATACACCGACGCACGCAACTGACCGCCTTTCGGGTCGTCATAAATCCCTTCCGGGTGCAGGAAACCTGCCACGCCTTTCTGCGCCCCTAAGCGCCATGCCTGCGGCAGGAAGCATTTATACAGATTGGTCTGCACACCACGCAGTACAGGGTAATTCTGCTGCGCATTCAGGAAGTTCTGCATCCCTTCACAGCCTTCATACTCGCTGCGCCAGGCCGCTTCCAGCGCCGGAATGTCGTTAAAGGTATCAGCACGCAACGTCGCCAGCTTCGAGGCGCTCAGCTTACGCAGTACAAACTCCGGCTCGTAGTCGCCCAGCACGCCAGCTTCCTGCCATTCCACCTTCAGCCACGGCGGGTTTCCGAGCATCAGGTCAAAACCGCCACGCTCGGCGAACAGATCGCAGAATTCCAGATCCCAATGGAAGAAACGGTGCTGCTTCTTCAGCGCATCAACAATCGCCAGACGCGGCAAATGACGGAACAATACTTCAGTTTTCAGGCGGCCTGCACCGGAAAACAGCGAAGATTCTTCACGAACAATATCCTCGTCGGCAAACAGATTGCCGGTGGCCTGCTCTGCAACTTCAGTGACTCTTTCCGTGACGACAATACCGTCGATCAGCGTCTCCATCTCCATCAGCCACATACCGCGGTCCGGCAGTTCATTCGCTTTGTCGATTGGCCAGAACCATAGTGCACACCAGTAGTCCATCACCCAGCGCAGTTTCTGATAGGTACTGTTATCTTCAAGACGACCACTGAAGGTTTCATCTTTACTGCTCAGCGAAGAACGCGTCTGCTCGCTGTTATCTGCCGGCCACACCGGGTAGCTGTCGGCGGTTTTCTGGCGCTCGGCTTTCAGCTGCTGACGAAATGTGTTCCAGAGCGTTTCCACTTTGCCGCTAATGCGCTGCACATCAGCAATCTCATGCGGTGCAAAACTTTTGGTAAACTCTTTGCGCCAGCTGTCCAGCGCTTTGAAATCATCCGGATAGCGCTGTTTGACGGTTTTGTCGCTGTAGTTGGCCATGCCGCTATCCGGCAGCAGGAAGTGGAAAATCTGCTTCTCTTCGCGCGGCGTATTCATCGCCAGCTCGGCCGGTTCGCTGTTAAGCCAGCTCGGATCTTTCGCTTTTTTGTAGGTCAGCTCGCTCTTGTTGAACACCTGACGGCGTGCCCCCACCAGCGAATTGCCGCAGTGCAGCTGGTAGCCAAACCACGGTACAAATGCATCGCCGCTGATGGCATTCAGCCACAGCGACACTTCCGCCAGTTCCACCGCCACCGGGTTCAAGTCCACGCCGAATACGTTGTTGTCGGCAATGTACATTTTTACCCGTTGCAGCTCCTGGGTGTAGCGATCCTGAGGAATGCGGCGACCTTCCGCCTGCTGTTTGTGGAACAGATACGCTTCCGCCAGCTGGTTGATGGCTTCGTTAAGGAACGCTGCGCTGCCCATCGCCGGTTCGCATACGGTGAGGTTTAAGATGGCGTCGGCTTTGGCGTGCGGATCGCTAATGGGATCAATCTGCTCCTTAAACAGTTCTTTCAGGGCATATTTAACCAGTGAACGGGTCAGCACTTCCGGGGTGTAATAGGAGGCAGATTTCTCACGGTCGCGCCCGGCCATACGGTAGATAAAACTGCCTTTGCGGTGAATGCGCAGACTGCCGTCTTTCTCGTAAACCTTCTCGTCTTCGTGGTATTTGCCAATCTCATCCTTACTGACGAAGTAACCCGTCTCCAGCTCGTTAAACTCTTCCCCGGCTTTCTTCACCTCGTAGAGATCTTCGCTGGCGAAAAATCCGCGATAGGAGAGCAGCGCCTCATACACCGCCCCCAACTGGTTGATACCCAACTGGCGATAAGAAATACGTCCGCGGCGGTTAAAGCGCCCTTTGCCCGGGCGGCTTAACGACATCGCCTGGATAATCTGTTGCAGGGTTTCGTTACGGAATACCACGCGGTTAAGAATGCGCGTGTTGTTGGCATCAAACAGATGACTTTCCAGACGCGGGACGCTGAACTGATGACTATGGATGGTAATCCGGTCGCCGCTCTCCAGGTCACTCTGCATTTTCACGCCGCCGTTGTAGCCTTCGCGCACCAGTTTAAACAGCATATTCAGGCTGTCGTGGAAGTAGCGCCCGTTGCGATCTTCTTCGCTGGTCAGCGGGATCATCTCCAGATCGCGCAACGTTTCCAGGCTGTAACCTTGCAGATAGGTTTTGGCGGTCATTGGCGCATAACCCAGCTCCGGGCGCGCTTCAATGTAGAACAGGAACAGCAGGCGGTACATGTAACGCAGACATTCGCGGCTCAGTTCATCCGGATCCACCGCACGGTTACCGGTATAGTTTGCCAGGCCACGGTCGATCAGATAATGCATCGCTTCGTTGCCCAGCAACTCAATGCTTTCGCGCAGGGCATATTTCAGATCTTCCGAAACACCAAACGCATGTTTGTGCGAATTGTCATCCAGCGAGTCAAGATAAGGTGCCCCACTGCCCGGCAGCAGAGAATCTTTATGTAGCAACACCGCCGTAGCTTTCAGCGTATCCGTTTCACGACGACTTAAAATCTCTTCAAAATCAAAACGCAGCAGACGGTTTTGCGCCCACTTAGTACGGTCCAACAGCAAGAGCTGACGGTTACCGAGCAGCAGCACAAAACGCGGCGGTTCATTTTGGGTGAAGACCGCCGTAGAGAGCAGATCCTGCCAGCTGCGATATTCACCGTTGGCTTTTTTGCGCAGGCTGTCGCGCTTATGTTTGTCGGTATCCGCCGGGAATTGCGCGGTCAGTAAGGAGAGCGCCAGCGGATCCAGCGTTCCCTCTTCCTGATCGTGTGCTTCAACAATCCACAGCCACGGGCTACCGTCAGTGCTGTTGTAACGCGCCAGTACCGGCAGTGGTGTATCGTCATCCAGCATTTGGATCTGCGGCGTAATTTCGTAGCCCAGCGCCTTTAACAATGGCTGCCAGCGATTACGTTGATCGGCCAGACGCTGCGGGATCTGACGCTGTTTTTCGTGCTCGGCAAGTTTGCGGAAAAACTCAGTCGCCAGACTGTTAAACTGGTTCCACGGAGCGCGGTATCCCGGCTCTACGTCTTTGCCCTGTTCACGAGCGGCACGCTCCGCTTCACGCGCTGCATTTTCCTGGGCTATCCAGGGTTCCAGCACATCGCGGATATCACTGGTGAAAACCTCACCCAAATAGTGGTTAGAGTAAAATTCGTTTTCGTTATTAATACCGACCAGCGCCATGATTAACCCTCCGCTCCGGTGATAACAGCAATTACCTGAATGTAGGGTTCTTTTTCAGTCGTCATGGTGTCCTCAATCCATTCAATATAGCTGTCAAAATTGTGTTCGATTTCGCGTTGTCTCTGCTCTTTACGGCTCTGCTTGACTGACAATTGCTGTTTGTTATCGGCAAAATCCAGCTCAAGTTGGCTCAACTGCCGCCCACGCAAAACGTCCAGCTTTTGCAGATGCTCATTCAGTTGCTGGTTAATGTGCGTTTCAAACGCATTCCGATCATGGATGAATACCTCCCGGGCATGAGCAATAGCCGCTTCCAGTAAATCCTGCTGACGCTGGTGATTACGGTCTTTACCGCCGCTGTTAGTCAGCTTGTTACTCAACTGCGGATGACGTTGTAAAAACTCAGCGAATGGCTGACTGCCGATTAGCGATTCACGGTTAAAGCTCACCACTATCCACGGGTTCACCATCGGATGTGATTTACGGTTCGGGAACAACCCGGAAAGAATGAAGTGATCTTCATCGGGTTCAAGCAGGTATGGCAGACGGATAACCGGTGCCTGATGACGACCAAAAGCCGAAGAGATTTTATCGTCCAGCCACTGCACTACCGGGTTGATTTGCCAGAGATACTGCACATCGGGCCAGGCATGTTGCTCACCGCGAGCGCGTGCAATCGCGTCGGTGATGACGGTTTTATCCTGACTTAAATAGAGCTGCCAGTTCTCCGGCGCGATTTCAGGCGGTAGCTGGTTGAAGCGGCGGCGTAACTCCTCCGGTGCCACCAGCGACAAGGTATTATCAGGCAAGGTTTCATACTGGATAGTTTGACCACTGGCTTTCAGGTAACCCAATGCTCTTTCACAGTACGCCTGTTCGCTGGCAAACAAGCTGGTGTCTGTTTCGGTGACCATTGAGGCATCGCTGGAAACCGCACTGCATATTTCGCCAAACAGATCATGTTCGGCGCTTTCCGAGACGTTGCTGTTCAGCAGTTGATCAAACAGGCTGGCACCATCATCCTGCATCATGAACTCTGCAACCTGCTCTTCTTCCTCTTCCTGGGTAAATTTGCCGGTAAACTCCGAACTGTCCCCAATGTTCTTCTGCGCCTGTTCGTCTTTGTTGATCAACACTTCCAGTACGCGCATATCGCCATTGATCTGTGGTTCGCTGGCCTCAGTAAGCAGATAGCGGATTTGGGGCTGATGTTTTTGCCCATAGCGGTCAATACGCCCGTTACGTTGCTGGAATACCATCAACGACCACGGAATATCAAAGTGAATCATTTTGTGGCTAAGGTGATGCAGGTTGATCCCTTCAGATGCCACATCCGAACAAACCAGAAGACGCAACGGAGACTGCGTTTTACCAAAGGCTTCTACGGTTTCCATCAACACCGTATCGCCCTGATCGCCGCGCAGCGTGGCGATCTGATCATCTTTCAATTTCAGATCCGCTCGCAGTTGCTGTTCGAGGAACTCCAGCGTTTTAATGCTTTCGGTGAAGATCACCAGGCGATCTTCCGTGTTATTGGCTTTCCAGGCGAGGTCTTTACGGATGGTGTCGAGCAGCAACTGGTATTTGCTAAACTGGCTGGCATCAATGTTATTCAGCGCCAACAGCAATGACTCCAGTTCGTTGATCTGGCTCTGGCTATTATGATCTTTACGGCTCTCAAGACGCTTCAGACGATTAGCCACTACGCTGGCACACGCCATCGGGCTGGAAAATAGCGCTTTTTCGAGAGTTATCTTGAACAGACGACCTTTGTTAGACTGGGCCTGTTCATCGTCATCATCACGGAACTGACTCTCAACCAGGCGACGGTATGCTTCTTCTTCGGCACCGGATGCCGGGCGAGTCAATTTGACAATATTGCGCTCGGGGAACTCGCCGGACATCTGATCTTTCACGTCTTTTTTGAAGCGACGGACAACCAGATTTTTATCGGCAAAGTCGGCGTATTCATACTCTTTCGGGTTGGCGATCGCCGTCGGGTCAAGCATGTTCATCAGGCTGGCAAAACTTTCAGCTTTACCATCATGCGGCGTTGCTGAAAGCATAATCAGCGTATCGCTGCGCCCGGCGAGCAGTTTTGCCAGTTTACTGCGTAACGAACTGGTTCCACGTTCTGCGACGTTATGGGCCTCATCAATGACAATAATATCCCACCAGGCATTTTCCAGATGGTGACGATATTCAATGTCTTGTTTCAGCGTATCGATGGAGATAATGGTCTTGTCAAAATAGTGGAACGGGTTGTGGTTGGTAGGGATGCGGTTACGCACCTTTTGTAAACCAGCAGAATCCAGGCGGGTCAATGGAATCGCAAAACGGCTCCAGAACTCCTTCTGGAATTGTGTCAGCATCGATTTAACCGCCAGAACCAGAATACGTTTTCCGCGCCCACGACGGATCAGTTCCGAAACCAGAATACCGGCTTCCAGCGTTTTACCCAGACCGACAGCGTCGGCAATGAGTATCCGCTGGCGCGGCTGTGCCAGCGCCATCCGCGTAGGATCGAGCTGAAACGGCATGGAATCCATCGCCGCCTGATGACCAAAATGGACTTTACTGTCTGTCGGTACGCGTTGGCGTAACTGACTTTCGATATACAACTGCGCCGCCTGATAATTGGCGGACTCATCCTCCACCAAATGCGTTTTTGCGGGATCCAGGATCTCTACTTTTTGTTCCAGTTTGGTCAGAAATAACCCTTCTTTACCGCGCACCAGCTCTGAAATACCATCGCAGGTCAGCAAATACCCACCATCACCACTGTCATCCGCCCGGCGAATACGCCATTCGGCATCACGAATAACCACCCGCATACCAGGTGCATAATTTTGCTTATTCATCAGTTTTTCTGTCTATTTGGGGCAGTGGCAGTAACGTCATCCTGAAAAATGTGGCGCGGCACACTGCGATAAAAAAGAGGGCCTTAAAGATATCATGAAGGCTCCCGGCAAAGTGACTAAATGGGAGGGAATGCGCATAAATTGCGCATGATTTTCAAACAAAAATTATTAAAAAGTGAGCTGGGTCAACTCCCCTGGAAGATATCTCCAGGGGAGCAATTATTTAACCAGCGATAATATAACTCCTAAGGTCATTACCCGGGGCAACAGCTCGCGCTCGCGTGTTTGCCAGCCGTTCAACTTGCTGCGGTACTCGCAGGGCAAAATCAAAGAAGGTGTCTTCAATACAGCGCCAGTAGCTAAGCCCCATGTCGAGCAGGACATAATGCTGACTGCCATCGCTGAAGGTGACTGTCAGTTCTCGTCCATGCTCCGTACTCTGGTTATCACCCGTTAACCAGCTAATTGCTCCCGGCCACGCAGGCCCCAGATATCCTTCTTCAAGTAAAGTGGTCACAACCTGCTGACGATCTTCCTCATTAAGCCACGCGTTATAGAGGGAGTCGTGTTGGCGAGAGTTGTAATCCAATTTTTTGACGCAAACAGTGAGGCTGGCGCGTTCCGCCATTCCCTGTTCAACCAGCTCGGTTAAGATTTCACCTAACAAACGAGCTGTGAATGGGCTATTAAGATAACGATCGCTGTACTCAACATGCGTTATCTCTTTGTGGCGGGTAAATGCCTGCTTCCAGCCAGCGTGCTGTTGCGTGACTAACGACCAGAAACGCGAACCAAAACCTTCCAGCGGCCCGTCCAGCTGTTCGCAGAGATTGATGCGCACCGTCCCGGCGGGTAAGGCGGGCAGTAAGTCTTCTGCACTTAAGATCTGACCCGAGAAGATTTTTCTGGACGTTCCTTTAAGTGTCACTACTGGTGAAGACGCACTTTGTCCCCATAATTCACCAGGTGCAACGGTAGCGCTGTCGTCTGCGGCCCACTGTCGGCTTTGCCCTTCGCGAGTCACCTGCGCAAGCCAGCGCCCCTTTCCTTGCATGAGTTGCGCAGTGGCAAGGGATTTTACTTGTAAGCGCCCTCCCGGCATCGCCGCCAACGCGGAAAGCTGATGTCTGGAGCTATCAGTTAAGTTTTCCAGCGGCGTGGCCACCAGCAACTCAACATTCCCACCGGAGGAAGCAAACTGGATTAACTCTTTAAATAATGGCCATTGGGCAAAGTCCCACTGTTCCTGCGGCCCCGCAAGAACCAGCGAGCAGGAGTCATAAATCTCGCTGTTCAGGCATTGCGCAATACGTAAACTCAGAGGGTTAGTTTCAACCCGGCTACCTTCGCCGAAGTACTGATATTCTGGCGCGAGGTTAAGTCGCTGCAACCGTACATTGGTAAGTAGGGTTAGTGCATGGTGACGATCTAATCTGTTGACATAATGCTGACTGTCATAGCTGAGCAAGCAGTGGTGACAGAATTTATCGCAACTGCAATCGAGCAATTTTCTGGCGTAATTAAAGACATCAGCCCAATGGTCGATCAATTGCACTGCATAACCTGCACCACCCGCATTATTGTCGTAAATGAAGATGGAAAATCCGGTATAGCCATTGATATCGCGCGCTTGCTGCGTCGTCACGCCCAGCTCAGTATTTTCGATACCCAATTTATGCGCTAACCCTTCACGCAAAGCGACCGCAAGGGACCGTGCGGCAACCTCATCACGGATCAACAGCCCATTATCATCATTGAGTTGCAGCTCAACCATATCTGTACGACTGCTATACCCCAACCACAGATCTTTATGCACATGACCGTGGCACAATTTACTGCTCCCCTGACGATCGTTACTGCCACCTCGCAACAGGTAATGCGTATTTTCCCTCTCTGGGTTCTTTAGATTTTCAGGGGTTCGCTGGGGTTGAGTTTGAGATTCTGCCCGACCACATGAGAGGCAAATTGCGTAGCCGTGCCCAAATTCCCCTTCACTGAAGTGGAACAACTCCCCACTATGGCTAAAACGGTAACGTCCGAGCCCAGCATCAGGTAAGGAAACCCACACCGAAGACGGTACAAGAACACGTGGATCTTTCCAGGGAAGTTGTGCAGGCATGGATACATCATTATGAGCCTGATAACGAATATCTGTCGCGAAACCAACAGGCTGTAAATAACGCTTCACATCAAGTTGCTGTATATCCGCTTTGCAGTGACTACATTCGACAGGACGGGTAGTACTGGTTGCCCCCGCACCACATTTACGGCAATGCCAGAACCACGGAATATGATGATCGCCTGACAGCTCCTGCCCGCTGGCAAGTACCTTGCCAAGCATAATGCCCGAGGAACGATATACTTTTCCGCCCAATACCACATCTGCACCAGGTGCATACTCGCGTAATGCTGTAGGCAAATCACGGCTGGGCAATTTTTCAATACGACGAGAAAAGCTTTCTCCCCCTTCATTAGGGTCAGCCTGAGTAGCTTTTATTGCGCGACGTTTTTCCAGCTCATCTGCCGTCAGATAATTGAAATTGACTACGCCAACCGGGAAACCATGCCCCGGCAGGAACGCTTCACTAATGAGTTTAGAAAACAGATATGCACCGCGATAATCACGAAGCTGATAAGCGATGGCTTTACCTGCTGGCGTTTCTTCCCACGCGCTGTTATCCGCCTTCAACGCTTCGATATTTTCCAACAGCATCGCAAGTTGGCTTCTCCAGCGGATATCAACCTGCTGCATCATTGCTTGTGTGCGGGTCAAGAGCTGAGTTGCCGTCAATGACATCAGGACGGTTCCCTGAGTAAGGCGTTTAAGTTTATCCGCCAGCTGATCGGCCTGGTGATTTAACCAATGGAGAAAACGAAGACACTGGCTCTCATCACCTTCAAAGAACCATTTGCAACTCAGTTTTGTCGCATCAGGAACTTCAGCTCGTAAAAACAGACCTAAAACCAGGGCATTAACATGTCGTTGAACAATACTACGGCTCCCAAAACGAACCCGTGGCGCACTGGCAGTAGTGTTGAACGCCCAGAGGGGGTCTTTGAATACCTCCATTCCATGCGCCGTGTTTTTACATAACGTAATGGCAGCAGATGCACTCTCTCCACGACGCCCCGCGCGACCTGCACGCTGCAAATAATTTGCCGGAGCTGGAGGAACGTTATTCATTGCCACCAAACTCATACCACCAATGTCCACCCCCATCTCCATGGTCGTGGAGCAGTTCAGCACATTAACTTTGCCTGACTTAAATTGTTTTTCATTAAACTGGTTCTGCTCAGGCGTTCTCTGCGCAGAGTGTTCCTCCAGACGATACCAGCTATCTTTCAGGGCCAGTCGGTCGCTGCGAGTAGACCATAATCCTTCCTCGCGGGCATGTTGAATCAGCGCATTACTTTCCAGCCACTCCAGACGTTCTTTTCGGGCGATTTCTCCACCACCAGACAAACGCCAGTGACGTACAGGAAGCTCAGGCATTTCAATCAACACGGCTTTTTCAGGTGCAATTTCTTTGCTACCCGGCAAATACGGAGAGTATCCCAGCAACGTGACGTCTAACGCACGTCGAGTATAGGGGCAACGCCACACTTGCTTTGGACTGTAAAATTCAGCTTGTTGTTTAATATCCAGCTGATAACCCGACTCAAACTGACGTAAGCAGGGCCGAATTGCATCCCAGACCTCATTCATTAAGTGGTTAACTAACGATTTCCATTGAGCCTGCTCAGGTTGTATTGCCGGAAAGACTGCGATTAATAGCTTAATGACCCGGTTATAATGGCGATCGCGTATTTGTGGCCAAAGTTGATCACGTGTCTGCCCTTTATTTTTTTTATCTGGCCCCTGGAGCATTTTTACCGGGAAACGTGCCCCCATCCAGCGAGGGTATTGCTCGTTTTCGTAAAAAACGGCACTGTTTTCACGTATAAAGAAATCAAGAGTAATCTTCAATAAATTACGCCATTCCGCTAATTGCTTATCGGGATCGGGTAATAATGTCTTCCAGTCCTGCGGGCAGGTTGTAACTTTATCAATAAATGGATAGTGAATGGCTACCAGACCCAGACTTTCGAGGGTCCAGGCATTTTTAGGACGGCGACCAAACTCACTGTATAAACAAAAATCTGCAAACTGTTGTTTAGTAAGATCAAGCCCAGACAATTCTTTAAAACTGCCTCTCATTCTATCGGCAAGGCCCACACTGCCAACCAGCTGTTCAGATAGTGTTTGCCATGACATGGTTTTCTTCTGCTGATTGCCAGAGTTAGCCTGAAGTATTTGCATCGCTTCAGCATGATCCGGGCTTAAGGAACTCACCATCGGCTCGATAATTTTAAGTGCCTGAATGTCCGCCGGGCTAAGCTCCTCATTCGCAACCATCGCTTTTTTCAGTGCGTCGATGGAGTTTTTTAAAGGGAGGACAGAAAACTGGCTAATAACTTTCTCTAACAGTGCACAGTGTGCCGGGCTGAGTTTTGCTGAAGGCTCTGTAATATTTGCCAGCTCCTGGTAACAAAGAGCTCGCAACGTCGCTTTATCGGCATCCTGCTGTAAGCGGGCAGAAATGCGGGCAGTGCCCTGACGTGAATCCGTAAAGGTGAGCAGACGTCGACCATTAAACGGTCCTAACTGCTCTTCTCTTGTTTGCGGTAATGGTGAAAACTCCAGAAGAGTAGGAATAATTTCATTTAAAAAAAATGGCGCGCCAAGTCGAAGCGGACGGAATAAAGGATTATTTTTCCGTTGAGTGTCACCACAGCAAACACAAGCAAAGGAATTATTGCGTCCCTCACCTCGAGATTCCGGTCTTAACAGGTTTATTTCATAGTGCTTTTGCGCTTCACTATCAATTTTCCCCGCCGTAGTTTCTTCCAGTGAAATGATATATTTTTCACCATCGCTCGCAATCAGACGATCAAATTGAGAGTTATTGTCTAATTCGTCGTTGTCTTCATCTTCAGAATAAACATCTACATCAAGAGCAAATTCATCCACTTCGGCAGCGGCGGGTTGCGCTACCAACCAGTTCGTTCCATCACCGCGCACCTCCTCTTTGGCAGACAAATAAGCTGAACCACACCCGGAGCAACGTAAAACTTCAAATACCGGCGCACCACAGTCACAATATTGGCGCTGCTCAAACCATACCTGACCAAATGGCCAGTCACTCTGATTTAATTCATGCGCTTTATGTGAGCATTGTTTGTTTGAACATGACCATAGACCCGCTAGTGTTCTGATAAACCCATGCATACGTAATGGCGTAAAAGCAAGTTCACCTGCTCGCGATCCCGCCATTAGATCAAGGAGTTGTAGTAGCTCACGGTGATTAATATCTGGCCAGGTTCTTCTGGCAACATTGAGCAACTCACTCAAACGTACTGCCTGGCGTCCGGGGTGAGTTAACGCCTGACGCAATTGCTGGGCCACACGGTAATGACAAAGCTGTTGGTAAAGATCCTGAGGGCTCAGAGATTTAAGAGAAGTTAAAGATGTAGGATATTCATGACGAATAAGTGACTCCGATACCCGCGGTATTTGTCGATAGCCGCGGACTACTTTGACATCACGTTCTGTAACGCCCGCGAGATCAGCGACAAATTTAGCCAGTTCCTTGTTACCTTCAGGAGAGTCTTCGCCAATAGTGGCTGAAGTTGCGATAATCTGCACAAGTTTATCTGTGCCGGGGCTTTGTTGAATAAATCGAACTTTTGCTGAGTTGAAGGATCAGATCACGCATCTTCCCGACAACGCAGACCGTTCC
>NZ_JAYQWM010000059.1:0-21578 GCF_036662595.1 Escherichia sp. Lx600-2
ACAGAATTCTAATCTATTAAAATATTTTAAACTACCTCTTTCATACTAGGTAAATTTACTGTATAAATAACCAGTAAAGTGATTTTGTGTAAGAGGATCATGTAGATGCTAGAGGCGTCAGTGGCGTTGGAACGGATAGAAATCATCGCCAGGTTTGGGAGTTTGGATTTATGTAATGATAAAGAGCGCCAAATTGTATTAGCGCTGATTATGGAAATCGTAGAGGACACACGCAGAATTGAGAAACATAAAATAAAAAAGTCACTCGAAAGTGACCAACGAAAAATAGCTTTAAACGGGGCTGGACTTTAACAAGTCTAGCGCCATTTGGCGCTGTTCAGGGTTTAAATTCTGTATCATTGAGCCAATCATTTTATTACTTTTCGCGCTTGGGCTAATCGTATGGTCAAACGTCAGACTTAACACATAAGTATGGCCGCATTCGACGTCACTGCATGCACAATAGAGATCTGAAACTTCACGATGCTTTCTATTTGATTTACGAATAATCGCCTTTTCCCCACACTCAGGGCAGAATATTTTTAATACTCGCATGTTCCAAATCTCCGCTTGATAATGACCCCGTAATTTTACCTTATTTTTGCGCATTTTTCATTTCCCTATGACCGTTAAATTCCGTAAATATCATTAATTTTGCGTTATTTTTAATTCAATTGGTGGCTATCTTCTTGAAAAGTGATCTTTAAATAATCGGGCACCTCACCATCATTATTTATCGCATTGGCAAACATGCGCTGAACAGGAATAATTTCATCTTGTCGATACGCTTCACGGGCATTGCGGGGGTCACCTAAACCGCCCACATTGCCAGGAATAATCCCCGCTAATCCCGCAGGAAAACGGTGCGCGGTTAAAATATCCTGCGCACTGATGTTTTTCACATTACTAAATTCATCATTGGCCGAAATATCCCCCACAGGAATAAATTTAATGCCATCCGCATCCCCATTGGGAATATGCACAAACATGGTTTCAAAGTTACCAATCCCTTTGCTTTGCTCTAATTTTTTGGTGATCATCACCTCTACTTCATCGGTCAGCATCGGGTCATTACAAAAAATCATCCCCCCAGTATGTGCCCCGTTATGGTAGTAACGACGACGAAAAATAGTGGCCTCACTGTTTAACATGGCCGCATGAATGCCCCCGATATAATCAGGGATGCCGTAAACTTGCTGTTGTGGGTCATACTGCTTGATGTAAATCACATCGTCAGGGGTATACACCATCGGTTCGCCTTCTTGCAAAATCACAAAATCATCGTTTTTGCGACGACGCATAAACAGCGCTGGCAGCACATACAGCCCAACCACTTCCCCGTAATAATTGCGCAGCTTTAAGATGGGCGTATCACCAAACACAATATAATCCAACACGCTGGCACGCAGCTCCTGATGCGTGAGGCCACCGCCTTGGTAATCCGATAACACCATATTGGCGCGCGCATGAATAACGCCCCCGTGCTGACCATTTAAATTCACCAATTGCGCCAAGGCGGTGCGGTCTATGGGTAAGCTGTAATGGTCATAATCATTGTCATACCAAATATTTTGGTATTCCGTATGGGTGGTTAAAATGGGTTCTGGCTTGCCTAATGTGATGATGTTCATCGATTTTTGGCTAGTAGTTTGTTTCTGTGCGGTTTTCCGTAACTTTTTCTTACTCATCATGCAGCCTTTTGAAATTTATATTTAGATTTACGCTGTCTTTCATTGTTTAGCGGTTCATTGGCCACAGCGTGTGAGGTGGCAAAAAACACGTCTGCGTGACCCGTTTCCTTACTGCGATCCGCGATAAAGGTCATCGAACCCCCTTTACCCGTGGTGGTGTGCCTGATGGCTAAGAAGCTGGCCATAATTTCTTTTTGCTCAACGTCCCAAGCAATGCGCTGTTCATCCACCAAATCAATCATTTTGAGCACCAGTTGAGTTTTGGTGTTTTGGCTGTAGTGAATGGCCGTGGTGACGCGCGGGGCAAAGGCAGCCACCATCTCATACACCCCGTGACCAATCCCCGTGGTATCGATGCCGATGTGGGTAAAACGGTATTGGCTGTACAGGTCTTGAATTTGTTTGGCTTGGTGTTTCCAGCTTATGCCTTGCCAATAAAAGGTGGCGAGGATACGAAAATATTCACCTGCCACCAAAGGCGGTGCGACTATCACAAAAGTGGACGTATCCCCCGAACGTGCGGGGTCGTAACCGCCCCAAACCTCTCTATCCCCAAATGGCCGCGGGGCATTAATATCGTGATCATCCCAAATACCAATATCGATGGCACATTTTTCAAGGTCGTTGTATTTGAAAACCGACGCGCCACTGTCCACAAACACGCACATATACAGCATGTTAAACGTGTCTTTGTTATAGCGATTACGCAGTTTTTCAATGGATGCCAGATTAAAGCCGTTGCGAACCGCATCTTCAATGGTAATGACATATCGCCATTGGCCATCAGGGCAATCACGGCCACCGTCTTGCATCTCTTTAAAGCTTGGAAATTCCACATTTTTACGTTTTGCCTCACTGCCGCGCCACTCGTCACCTGTCCAGAACGGGTAAGCGGGATGGGTTTTGGCACTGGGCGTCGAAAAATAGGTGGTGCGCCATTTATCGTGGGTCGCCATCGCGGATGCCACTTCATTGAGGCGTTTGAAATCAGGCACCCAAAAGTATTCATCACAATACAAATGGCCACTGTATGACTGAGCCGTGTTCTTATTGGTGGATAAAAAACGCAGCTCTGCGCCATTGCTTAAACGAATAGGGTTACCCGTGAGCGTGACACCAAAAAATTTATCCGCGATATTGACGATATAGGAGCGAAACACCTCTGCCTGTGGTCGTGAAGCCGATAAAAAGATTTGTGGGTCACCTGTGAGTACCGCATCCTCGAACGCTTCAAAGGCAAAATACCACGTCGCCCCAATTTGGCGTGATTTAAGGATATTGCGAATGGCCTTTTTAATATTGATGCGCAGGTGTTTTTGATAACCAAACAGCATTTCATCTGCGAATTTTTGAAAGTCTTCAGGGGTCAGTTCAGAGATATCATTTTTCTTATAGCGACGTTTTTTCTTGGTTTCGCCATCGTCACTTGTACTGTACTCCCCGCCAGACTCGCCTTGCGCTTTGATTTCAGCCAGCTTTTCCTTGTGCTTATTGGCCTGTGCCATCAATTTGACGTGATGAGCAATGAGCCTGTCGAGCTCCTCCAGTTCAAGTTCCGTTTTTTTATTGCGCTCCGATAACAGCGCAATGCGTCGGTTAATTGCCTCCAACACGCTCTCATGGTTGAGCATATCCGCCCAGCACCATTTTTGCGCCCAATAGTAGACAATCCGCCTGTTAGGCAGGTTAAGTTCCTCCGCGATTTCAGCGGGGGTATAGCGTCGCAAATAAAGTGACTTGGCGACCTGTATTTTTGCATCTGAGTGTTTAGCCATAGTGGTGCCATTGTGCAATGTTCAGAAATTGCAGGCATCTACCTGTTTTCGGTAATGGCGGGATAACCGAACTCAACCATTCGCACCGTGAATAAGAATTGGCAATACTGATGGCTCAAAAGGAACGGAATGCAGCTAAGGATTTTGAATGTCGCAATTACGCACAACATGGCTCTGCATTGCCACGGAAGGTGAAACCGTTGATGGTCGGGAAATTCTGCCCGAGGAAATTATCGAAATGGCAGAAACCTATGATACCGATTTGTACACCGCCATGATTTGGCCTCGGCACAATAAGCCAGGTGAAGACCGCGGTGACCCACTCGGTGAGGTCATTGAGTTACAAGCGGATACCGATGAAAGCGATACGCTGCGTTTGTATGCGGTACTTCGGCCTTTTACCCGTTTACTGGAAATGAACAGCCAAAACCGTGGGGTGTTTACCTCGGTTGAGATGAATCCCGATTTTCGCAATTCAGGCGTGACATATTTAGAGGGCTTGGCGGTAACGGACACCCCAGCCAGTGTAGGTACGACAAGGCTCGACTTTGGTCGTCAAAAACAAAGGAAACGAAAAATGGCAAAACCCGCAAAGAAAACATGGCGTCAGCACTTTGGCATTGAAGAAGTCAAAGAAGAAAAGCCAACCGAAACCACCGTTAACGATGAAGTGTTATCAGGCATGGCGGCAGATTTGGCGGCAGCACTGACTAAAATCGCTGAATTAGAAACCATGTTGGAACAAGCGCAAAGTGATGTGGAAGTGGTGAAAGACGTGGTGGACACCGAAGATTTCGCCAAACTGCGCGATAACTTACCTGAAATCACCAAATCATTCAGCAAAGTGGCGACCCAGCTCCCAGGGAAAAACCCCGCAGGCCGTAAAGAGTTTGTACACCTCTAATCCATTGTGATCAGAGCCCATTACTGAATTTTGGAGAGGGATTTCCATGTTTTTAAACAATACGGCCAGAACGTATTTAAAAGGCCATAAATCAGGCCTTGAACGCTCATACAACATTGATGATGCGTCGAAATATTTTGCCATCACCGAACCCAAAGAAATTGCGTTACGTAAAGCGATTATGGAATCCGTTGAGTTTCTCAACTTGATTTACTGCGCGGACGTAGACCAATTGGCTGGACAAGTGATTTCGGTGGGTAACCCTGGATTATTCACGGGGCGTAAGAAAGGCGGCCGTTTCATGCGTGAAACGGGCATTGATGGCAATGAGTATAAATTAGCCGAAACCGACTCAGGGGCGTTTTTACCGTGGGATGTGCTGTCCGTTTGGGCAAACTCAGGTGGTGAAAATGAGTTTTACCAACGGATGCAAAATTTCGTGAATGAAAGCTTTGCCCTCGACATGTTGCGCATTGGTTTTAACGGTACCCATGTGGCCGATAGTACCGATGCGAAAAAGTACCCGAATGGGGAAGATGTGAATAAAGGTTGGCACCAAATCGCCAAAGAATGGGACGGTGGAAAACAAGTGATCTCCGAATCCATCACCTTGGATGAAAAAGGCGATTTCCGTTCGCTCGATGCGATGGCGCAAGAGGTGGTAAACACCTGTATTCCTGTGCAATACCGCACCGACCCACGCCTTGTGGTGTTAGTGGGCGCTGACTTGGTGGCTGCCGAGCAACATCGCTTATATCAAGCCGCTGACCGCCCAACGGAGAAAATTGCCGCGCAATTACTGGGTACCACTATCGCTGGCCGTGCCGCGTATATCCCGCCATTTATGCCAGGGAAACGTTTAGTGGTCACCACGTTATCCAACTTGCACCTGTACACACAGCGCAATACGCGCCAACGCAAAGCGGAATTTGTGGATGACCGTAAACAGTATGAAAACAATTACCTGCGTAATGAGGGCTATGCGTTGGAATACCCTGAGCTGTACGGGGCAATTGATGAGTCAGCGGTCACTATCGGTGAACTCGTTGAGCCGAAAGACACGGTAGAGACAGAGTAATGTTATCACCAGGTCAACGCCACCGCTTAAAAGTGGAAATGCGCCAAAAGCTGGAACAGCAACAGGCAATTGCCATTGCCGATGGCGAAAGTATGCACTTACAAGCGCGTGCCGTTGACAAGGATGCCGCACGGCTCAAAGGGATGACCAACGCAGAACGCACCGAGATAAAACGGCAGGAATTTTTGCCCAATTATCTGCCGACTGCCCAGCGTTATCTGGACGACGGAAAAATCTATAAAAACCCGATTTTTGCCTACTGTGTCGTGTGGCTGTTTGATGTGGGGGAATTCCAGCAAGGATTGGATTGGGCGGACATCGCCATTGAGCAAGGACAGCTCACCCCAACAGGCTTTAAAAGTGGCTTTCCTGCCTTTGTGGCTGACACCATCTTGCAATGGGCACAGCTTGAAAGCGAAGCAGGTCATGCCATTGAGCCCTATTTTTCACGCACGTTTTACAACGTCACCGAAAAATGGCGCGTTCACGAAAAAATTAAAGCCAAGTGGTACAAATTCGCGGCCTTGGAAATCCTCAAAGGGGATAACAGTGAAGCGAAAGCCAGTGCCATTGATAACGTGGATGATTTAGAAAAAGCCGATGCTTACCTTGCGAGGGCGCATCAGCTAAACCCGAAAAGTGGCGTAAGAACCCATCGCACGCGCATTGCGATGCGACTGCGGGCACTTACTGCCGAATGACTACCGCAAGCCAAGTGGGCGCAGCTGAGGCAATGCAATTGATTGCAATTGGCCGTGGAAGCTGGCCTTGCCCACTTTTTAATTAAGGACAGCCCATGTTTGATGGTAATAGCGGTAATTATCGCCAAGAAATCATTACCAATGACGGTTTTTGGCCAGATGTGGATTTACTGGAATTTCAGAAAAGCCGTTCGTTGCCGACCAGTATCGATACGGATTTTTTAGCCGATGCACTCCTGAACACCATCACGGAAATCAATGGTGAGCTAATAAGCGTGAAAAATCAGCATCACGCCAAAGGGTACCAGCAAGCGGCAGAAGTACCTGGTGTGCAACGTAATGGCCGTAATGCGTTATGTGCACAGTATTTAAAAGCGGTGTTTGCGCGAGCCAAAGCGGATTTATTGGGGGAATACAGCTCTATCGTGAACCGTGCCCCGAACTCGCAGCAAGAAAGCCCTGAACTGCGTAACCGCCTGTTAGCGGAATCTTCACTGGTGATCCGCAATATGAAAGGCTTAAAACGCGCCACGGTGACCATGATATGAGCAAATTGCAGCAATTAACCGCTTTTTTAAAGGCTAACTTGCCCGATGGTGTGTGCAATGTGGAATTTTCCAGTGTGATGGACAGCATTCAATTCATCCCTGCGCAGCGCGATTTGGGCAATGACCAATACCGAATGCACATCAAACAATATGACGCGACGATTGCGTGGGGGCGTTTCCCCTATCGCCAAGTGAACCCTGATTACATCGGCATCTTGATCGATGCGTGGCTCAATGAAAATGACGATATCGATGATATTCAGCTGGATTTAGAGCGCCCATCCATGGACGTGGATTTAAATGAAAGCCACCAAGCGGTGGTGATAGTTACGCTGCAATTGGCAGAGAACGTCAACATGCGAGAGGACGAAAACGGCATTGTACCGATGGATGGTAAGCGCTGGACACTGTGTGACCCCGATGTGTGGATTGCCCAAGAAGCGGATATTGCAGGCGTTCACGCATGATAAGCGGCCAGTTAAACCAAACCCAATTTAACACGCTGCAAAAGGCACTTAAGCGGTTTGATTTAACGCCGAAAAAACGCCAGCGCTTGTTATGGCGTATAGCCAAATATGGTGTGATTGCTGCGGCAAAACGCAACGTTCGCAACCAACAAACACCCGAGGGCGAACCGTGGCAACAACGCCAGGGAAACTGGCGCAAAAAGATGCTGCGCAATATGCCCAAAGTGCTGCACATCAAGGAATTGCCCGAAATCGAAAGTGTGCGAATTTACCTCAAAGGGGGCAAATACCGCAACGGGAAAAAACAGATCCCTGCGGGGGTTGTGGGGTATTCACAACAACATGGGATGAATGTGACCGTGAATAAATCCAGCTTTAAATCTGAGCGCGATAAAACACGGCCTGCCACCAAGAAGCAAGCCAAAAAGTTACGGGCGCTGGGGTACAAAGAACGTAAAGGCAAAGGCTGGCTAAAACCACCAGTTAAAGCCATTGAAAGCGGGATGAGCTTTGCTAAAGCAGGTTTATTAATTCGCACTTTAAGTGATGAAACACCGCAAAATTCATGGGTGATTGATGTGCCAGCGCGTGAGTTTTTGGGCATCAATCAAGATGAATTTGAAAAAGCCCTCGCACGGCAACTGCAAGGGATTGGGTTTGGTTAAACAACCATAAAAGAGGGATTTTTTATGACATGGCCATCTGTACAGGTGAACCAAGTAAATCAGCTACAAGGGGAAACCAAAGAGGTTGAACGTACCGTATTGTTTGTCGGTACAGGCAATATCAATGTGGGCAAAACGGTTTCCGTCAATACGCAAACGGATTTTGATGATGTGTTAGGCCGTGAAGATAGCGACCTGAAACGCAATGTGATGGCCGCCATGAATAATGCGGGGCAAAACTGGTCAGCTTATCTTCATGTGATGGCGGTTGATGCTGAGCCGCTGGGTTTTGTGGATGCAGTGATTGCCGCGCAAGACGTGGCCAGTGTGGAGGGTTACGTTTTACTGACCACTGCTAGTAAAGAAGTCATTGATGCCGCCAATACCTTGCGTGAAACCTTAATCGCCAAATATGGCCGCTGGGTATGGTCAATCATTACCGTGGATGCCCCCACCAAAGACGAAAGCTGGCCAGATTATGTGGCTCGCATTATTACGTTGCAAAAAGGCATTGCCGCCCCGTCGGTGCAACTGGTACCACAACTGTGGGGCAAAGAAGCAGGTGTCTTAGCAGGCCGTTTATGTACCCGTTCGGTGACCATCGCGGACACGCCAGCACGAGTAAAAACAGGTGCATTAAAAGACATGGGCGCAACGCTCCCCCTTGATGGCACAGGAAAAGAGATTGATTTAGCGACTTTGCAGGCGTTAGAGAAAAATCGCCTCAGTGTGCCGATGTGGTACCCCGACTACGACGGTTTGTACTGGGCAGATGGCCGCACGTTAGATGTGGAAGGCGGTGATTTTCAAAACATCGAAAACCTGCGTATTGTCGACAAAGTGGCGCGAAATGTGCGTATTCGGGCAATTGCCAAAATTGGTGACCGTAGCCTAAACAGTACGCCCAATTCCATTGAAACCCACAAAAGTTATTTTGCCCGAGTGATGCGTGAAATGGCACGCTCTAGCCAAATCAACGGCATTACGTTCCCAGGAGAATGCAAACCGCCACAAGATAGCGATGTGGTCATTACATGGATGAGCAAAACCAAAGTCGCGGTCTATTTTGTGGTGCGAACGTATGAGTGTCCGAAAGGCATTGAAGCGAGTGTGATCTTAGATACCAGCTTGGAGGGCGCAGCATGAGTAAACGGATTTCGGGTCAGTCGTTTGATTTCAACCTAGACGGCTCACTCATTCATGTTGAGAAATCAACGTTAAACCTTACGGATAACACAGGCGTCGCTCAAACCAATGGCGTGCCCGATGGTTGGGTTTCGGGGGATGTATCTGCCGAGGGTGAGCTGGAATTTAGCACCAAAGCGTTAGCTATTTTAAAAGCCAAAGCCCGTGCGGCAGGCTCATGGCGCAGCATTCCTGAAGTGGATTTAATGTGGTACGCCAAAGCAGGCGGTGAGGAAATGAAAGTGGAAGCCTTTGGCTGCAAATTGCTGCTATCGGACATTCTAGACCATGACCCGAAAGGTGGTACCACGGTCAATTTAAAGGTGAAATTTCTTGTTACCAGCCCTGATTTTGTACGCTTGGATGGCATTCCTTACCTTGAGTCAGAATTGACAGACAAATTAATTGGTTAAAAGGAAAAGTGTTCATGGAAGAACATGAAAAAACATTTATCACTTTGTTTTTTATGGGGGTGCTTATTGCCGTTGGCAAAATCCTCACCAGTGATGAACAAATTACCGCCCGCTTATTTTTCGGGCGTGTCTTTCTGGGGGCAGCTATTTCAGTCATGGCAGGTGCCGCGCTGATTTGGTTCCCCAATATCTCACCTTTAGCTGTCACGGGGATTGGTACCGCTTTTGGGATCGCAGGTTACCAGTTAGTTGAAATGTGGCTTAAAAAACGTGGAAAAGCGTTATTACAAGGAAAGTTAAAAGATGACATTAAGTGAGAAACAAGCCTTATTCACCGTAATGATTGGCAGGCTGATTTTATGGGCAGATGAGCACGGTTACCGCCTGACCTTTGGCGAAGCCTTTCGCACTAGTGAGCAAGCCAGCGCGAATGCCAAAACAGGCAAAGGCATCAAAAACAGCTTACACACCTCACGCCTAGCCGTGGACTTTAATTTATTTATCAACGGTCAATACCGTGAAGATACCCCAAGTTATTTGCCTCTGGGTGAATATTGGGAGTCTATTGGGGGCACTTGGGGCGGTCGTTTTAACGATGGCAACCATTTCAGCTTAGCCCATAACGGGGTGAAGTAATGGCCAAACAACTTGCGTTGGTGTTCGCGCTAGGAATAGCGGCCTTTGGCGCAGGTTGGTGGGTGAATGGGCTTTATCACGACAGCTTGCAGCTCAATATTGAACGCGCTGCCAAACAAGCAGGCGATAAAGCCCGAGCCGAAGCACAAGCCATTTCCCGTGAATCGGCACGTCAGCTTGAAAACCAATTGGAGAATATCGCCAATGCAACGCCTAGGGAAATCAGAACCGAAGTTATTAAACCTGTGTTCACTAATGTGTGTGTTAGCCCTGAGTTTGTCAGCTTGTACAACCGCGCCGCCGAGCGTATCGAACGAGAGTTATCAGGAAAATCTGTTAACCAAGTGCCCAATCTTGTTGCCGAGACTGAACGGACAAACGGGCAAGCACGTCAGTGAACCGTTAGAACTGTTTTTAACCTTGTACGGCAATTGTGCCGCACGCCACAACCAGTTAGTGGATGACATTAACCGCAAAAGGAATTGAACCATGAGCCAACCAATCACATTAGACATTGCAGGAAAAGATTACCGTTTTGAACCCAACATGACCGCCTATAACGGGTTTATCAATGAAATGGCGATGGACAATAAAATTGCCCCTGCCCACACCTATTTACGCCGCATTGTGGTGAAAGACGACAAAGACGCGCTGGATGAACTGTTAAAACAGCCAGGTGCCGCGCTGCAAATCGCCTCATCCATCAATGAGCAATACGCCCCGAAATTGGACATTAGCGTAAAAAACTGAGGGCACGAGTTGAATCTATTGAGCGTAATGAGTTGGAGCAATTTATTGCGCTGCGTCGTCATTACTATCCTCATGATAGTGACGAAATTGATAGTTTGGCTCGTGCTGCCTGGCTGAATAACCAACATTGGGAAAATATGCGCATAGCCGTGGCCAACGGCATTGCACTGGCGTTAAAGGGTGATAAATGAACTCATTAGATTTTACCTTAAGCTTAATTGATAACGTGACACAGCCGTTAAAACAGGCACAGTCTGCGTTATCCAATTTTGCCAATGAGAGTCAAAAAGCCTTTACCCAAAGTGCCATTGGCGTGGCAGGGTTAGCGGGTGCGTTATTTTCCTTAAAAGGCCTACTTGACCCTGCGCTGCAAATGAATGAAGCGCTACAAACCACCAGTTTGCAAGGTGTGGATGCTAGCGCGATGAAAAACGTCACCCAAGCGGCCATGAAATTCAGTGCGCAATATGGCAAGTCCTCGGTGGAGTTTACCCAATCGGCTCTCACTATCCGCAAAGCCATTCAAGGCGTAGCCGATAACGAACTGCCTTATTTAACGACGGTGACCAACACCACGGCCACCGCCTTAAAAAGTACCGCAGATGAAACCACCGCCTATATGGGGCAGATGTTTTCGCAGTTTTCTACCTACGCCAACCAAGTCGGCAAAAGCCAATTTGCCGAAGAACTGGCGGGCAAAGCCCTGTATATGTCGCAAGCCTTTGGCACATCAATGGCCGACATTACAGGGTTAATGGAGGGCGCAAGGTCGGCAGGGACTCACTTTGGTGTGGGTATCGATGAACAACTGGCCGTGTTGGGGGAATTACAGCGCACATTGGGCACCGAAGCCAGCAGCGCCTATGAGGGCTTTATGACGGGCGCGGCAGATGGCGCTAAAAAACTGGGGCTAAGCTTTGTCGATGCGTCGGGCAAAATGAATTCCTTGCCTGAAATGTTGGGTAAATTACAGCAAAAATATGGCGCAAATATTGATGGCAACCTCAAGGCACAAAAAGAGATTGAGGCCGCGTTTGGGGATTCGGCCATTGTGGTGAAGCAGCTCTATGGCGATGTGGATGTGTTACGCAAAAATATCACTGCCCTGGGCGCGAACGATGGCATGAAACGTACTCGTGAAATGGCCGAGCAATTGGCCGATCCGTGGGAACGCTTAATGGCCATTTGGACTAACGTGCGCGTGGCCGTGGGAATGACGCTATTGCCTGTCATTAATCCACTGGTGAATAAAATTGCGGAAATGGGGCAAACCGTCCAACGCTGGCTCACCTTATTCCCCAATATCGCTAAGTACGTGGGCTATATCGCAACCAGTATCACTGGCGTAGCCGCTGCGGGAGCGATGGCCAATATTGTGATGGGTATCAGCAAATTTATTTGGGCGGGGTTAGTGGTGGTCTGGAAACTGAGCCTTTCCACGTTGAAATTAATCCCAGGTGCCGTTTGGCTGGCCAATAAAGTGATGGTGGTTTGGCAGGCCACTTTAAAACTGTTGCGGGGTACCTTGTTGGCGCTACGGATGGCCGCCATCACCGCAGGCATTGGTTTTAACCTGATGAGTTTGCCCATCATTTTGATTATTGGGGCGATTGCGTTGTTAGGTGTGGGTATTTATTACCTGATTAAACACTGGGATGCCGTTAAGGCCGCCATTCAAGACACCACCACATTTAAAGTGTTGGCCGCAGTTGTGATGGCAGTTGGCCAAGTGTTTAGCGATGTATGGGAATGGATTGGTCAAGGTTGGGAAACCCTGTGCAATTGGTTTGGTGAGTTTTCATTAACCGAAACCTTTGAAGCGGTCGCCAACAGCATTCGTGATATTTTCGGCAATGTGTGGGCATGGGTGAAACAGACCTTTGCCGATATCTATAACTCGTTTGTCGATACCTTAAATTATTTGCCAGGTGTTGAAATTGAACGCATGGAAATCAACACCCCAGCCGCCCAAGCCACCAATAGCGTGCCTGATGTTGAGGGCATGGCTGCGGTCGATATTATTCGCCAGCAACAATTGTTTATGCAGGCACAAGTTGACCAAGCGGAGCCCATCAGCAATACACAAATATTAACGGGCAAACAGCTCAAAGGCATTGATAAAAATGGCATTGGGAAAAATGCCGTGGGTTCAACAACCAGTCATGTCGATAACAGTCGAAATTATGAAAATGTGGTCATTAAAGTTGAAACAATGCCATCACCACAACAATTAACGGAATATGAGATGTTAGCGCATGGATAGCCAATACATTGATTTATTAATCACTCAGCGTGATTTTACCTTGAATTCAGGCAGTGAGCCGATTTTGTGCAATAACCGTGTTTCCATCGCCCAAGATTGTGTCCATGCCATTATGGAAAGCGGCTTGGCCACTCAACTGGTGGGCGAACGTAGCCCCACCTTACGGGCAGATATTCGTAACCAAATTGAGATGCTTGTGGAAAATGACGAGCGCATTGTCCCAGGGACAATTTCCATTCACGAAGAATCACAAGTGAAATTGTGGATCACCGCTGACACTTACGATTTTGGCCGCATGGACGTGGGAGTGGGTTATGGCGACTAAGCCCGATGTTGATTATGAAAAAGTCCTGCAAGATAGCGGCATGCAGACCACCGAGGCAGAAATTCGCGCGCAATTTAACCAAGTGGTGGCCGATGAGGGGTTAGTCACCAATACCTCACGGATGTCTCCGTTTTGGCGACTGATTACCACCATCGTGACCAAGCCTGTGATGTGGTTAAAAGAGGCCTTGGTCAATGTGGTGATGCGCAATATGTATTTGGCCACCGCATCAGGCGCATGGCTTGATTTGTTTGCTTGGGGCGTCAACTTAACCCGCAAACCTGCCACCCAAGCGCACGGTGTCATTCGCTTTTATAAAGTGGCAGGCGCTAGCGCGGTCACTGTGCCCAAAGGCACCATCATTCAAACAGAGCGCATCGCGGGGGTGATTTACAGCGTAAGTACCACCCAAGCTGTGGAGATTGCCGCAGGCCAGCAAAGCCAATTAATCCCTGTAATTGCGGATATGGCAGGCGGTGCGCATAACCTCGCCCCAGGCTATTTTCGTATTTTGCCCGTGGCCGTTGCGGGGATTGAGCAGGTGCAAAGTGAAAATGATTGGTTAACAACGCCTGGTGCGGATGCAGAAAGCGATGATGATTTGCGTGACCGCTGCCGCAACCAATTCAATTTAGTGGGGAACTACCACACCGATGCAGTTTATCGCGGCATGATAGCCAGCCTTGTTGGGCTTAGCATTGACCGTATTTTCTTTTTGCATGATGCGCCCCGCGGTGCAGGCACAGCCAATGCGTATTTGTTATTAGACAGTGGCGTGGCAAGTCAGCCTTTTATCAACCAAGTGAATGAGTATGTGATGAAACAAGGCCATCACGGCCATGGCGACGATATGCGCTGTTTTGCCATGCCAGAAACACAGCATGCGTTAGTTTTAACTTTATTCGTCGATAACATCGGCAACTTTAGCGCTGAACAGCTGGGCAGCTTAAAAAATGAGGTGAACGATTTGGTGCGCTGCGCCTTTCGTGAAAACAGCTTGTACCAGGTCAAACAGACATGGCCATATTCACGGTTTTCATTTTCAAACTTGGGGCGTGAGCTGCACCGCCAGTTTAATGATATTCAGTCACTGCATTTTTCATTGGGGGATATTACCAGTGAGCTCAATGTCCCCCGCTTAACATCGTTAGTGGTTGAGGTGAAAAATGTCTGACTTCCACGAAAAGCTCAAACGCCTTGCGCTGCCAAGTTGGATGGACAAAGGTGAGCCCGCCAAGCTACTGGCGTCATTACGTCGTTTCTGGACACAGATTTACGGCTGGCTAACGTGGCCATTGGCGCAATTGGATGCGGAAACCTGCACAGAGTCATTATTGAACTTGCTGGCCTATCAGCGGGATATTCAGCGCTTCAATGGTGAGCCATTGGACTTATACCGCAAGCGAGTGAAATACGCCTTTATCAACGCCAAAGACAGTGGCAGCGTGGCAGGGTTTATCGCCATTTTTGAACGGTTGGGCATTGGTAACGTACTGATTAAAGAGCGTCAGCCACACATCGATTGGGACGTGATTATTCTCGTGCTCAATGATGAGCAGCTGTCACGCGCCCCTGATTTGCTGATCAACATCATTTACCAGTATGGGCGCACCTGCCGACGCTATCAGTTTGAAGTGATTAACGATTATCAACTGAATATGCGAGTGGGCAGCCTTGAGGGCGAGCACATCAGCTATCACGCGAAATTGCCTGTGCCTATTTTGACGCTACGAGTGGGTGAAATCGCCAGTGATATTCAAATCAGTTATGCGACGCTGCAAGGAAGCAGCGCACCCAATATGACCTATGGGGCATCATTAAAAGGATAGATTATGTCATCAGTCATTACCCTTGAATTTGAGCACTACAAAGCGCAGGAAGCCGCAACGGGTAAGCCCATCATTTTAGATGAGTTTGTGTTTGCGTTAGTGCCAAATTTAGACCCAAAGAAACCCATTGAACGCACTGAACAACTGCCCGATGCCAAACACATCGTGCACCGCCAAGCAATTAATAAAGCGGGGTTAGTCAGTGAAAATGCCGTGGCTTACAGCGTGACGCTGGGCACTGAAATCGGTGATTTCGAATTTAACTGGATTGGGTTGTTAAACAAAGCCAGTCAGTCCGTGGCGATGATCACCCATGCCCCGACACAAAAGAAACTGCGCACGCAAGGTGGCCAACAGGGCAACGTCTTAACTCGCTCATTTTTGCTGGAGTTTGACGGGGCGGCCAAAGATACCGCCATTAATACCACCGCAGAAACGTGGCAAATTGATTTCACCGCACGCTTAACGGGGATCGATGAAGCGCAGCGGCTGATTAACACCGACAGTTACGGTGAGGCGGCTTTCTTTGGCTCTGCCTTTGACGTCACCCGCGATGGTGAACAATTTACCGTGAATAGCGGTTTAGCCTATGTGGGCGGTTTGCGTGGCGAGCTGGCTAAAAGCCAAGTGTTTAATAAACTGCGTGATACGCACATTTATGCGGATTTCAGCTATCAAGGTAACTTACTTAGCCAATGGCAAACGGTGGTGAAACTCACCACGGGCAACCAACTCAAACACTATGTAGATACCAGCGGCTATGCCCATTTTGTGTGTGCCATTGCAGCGATTGATAAAACTGGGTCAGTCACCGATTTACGCCCTCAAGGGGCGAAATGGGAACAAAGTATCGCGCAAATCAAACAGCAATATGCACTAAAAAGTGAGATGAAATCATGGCGCTATGTCGCCAAAGGCAATGAAACGACCCTCACCCCAAACGAGGTGTTTCATCACTGTTTGCTGTTTATTAATGGCCTTGAGCAATACGCCAATTATTCTTTTGCCGTTGAAAATAACACGGTTTATTTAGCCGAGCCGTTGCTAAAAGACGACCACATTGAGGTGTTGATTAATGTGCCAGTGATTAGCTCGCGTACGTTACATGCAGGCTCTGAAACTGATGTGTTACGCGATGAAGTGGAGGCGCTTAAAACCACAGTGAAGAACTTGAAGGGAAAGGATTTTATTAGTGCGGATAGCCAAAATTTAGCGGCCATCGGCTCCGATGAAAACATTTTTATTTCAGAAAAACAGTTGCAGCACATTCACGACATTGAAGTCGAAACCACCATTAAAGGGAAATAGCGAACATGGCCATTAAACGCACTATCACACTGAATTTTAAAACCTCTGACGGTAAAACCTTACCCGCTTCTTTTGATGTGAGTGACGGTGAATCGGCTTTTGAGATCTGGAAAAAACTCCCAGGGAATGCAGCCAAAACAGAGGCACAATTTTTTGCCGAGCAAAAAGGCGCTGATGGCAAGAACGGCACCAATGGTGCAGATGGTAAAAATGGAAGTAATGGCGCACAAGGTGCCAGTATCGTCAGCGTATCGGTACAAGTTAAAGAAAATCCGTGAGGTGATGCATGGCGAAAGGTCGCACAATCACACTGACGTTTAAAAACAGTGCTGGCGCTAATTTGCCGCCTGTTTCTTTCGTCGTCAATGACGGTGAAAAAGGCGATAACGCCCATATTCAAGTGACGTCTATTATTCCAACGGTCAAAGGTGGTGAAACCTCGTTTAACATCGGCAATGTGGCGGTGTTATCGGTACAAATTAATGGTATCACCCAGCCCCAAGGCTATGCGTACACGGTGGAAGGAACCACATTGTATTTGGCCGAAGCGTTAAAAAATGGCGATTTTATTTCTATTGAGGTAACAAAATGAGCAAACCAACAGGGAAGTTGATCCGCGTGACTGCCGCCAGTATTGGGGCGGTGCCCGTCGGGCGAAAAGTGAATAACAAACCGCTTAGCGCGGATATTTCGTTAAGTGCGGGTGATGTGGGGGCGTATGGTAAAACAGAAACGGATAACAAAGTTGCAGATGCAAAGAAAGCAGGCACCGACGCACAAACTAAAGCGAATGCCGCCAGTACTGCCGCAACCAATGCGAATAATAATGCCAATGGTCGTGTGCCGAATGGTCGCAAAGTCAATGGTAAACCGTTAACGTCGGATATTACGCTAAGTGCGGGGGATGTGGGTACCTATACCAAAGAGGAAATTGATAAAAAAATTATTGCCTCTGGAGGTAAAAATACAGCCAGTAAATTAGCCAATGGTTGGTGGAAATGTGGGGATACAGGGTTGATTTATCAGTGGGGGATTGCAACCCACGCGAAAAAAACAATGTTTCCAATCGCATTCCCGACAATGTGTGCACAGATCGTGTTGGGTTGTAATGGTTCGACTGGCTCATCAGGTTACTACTATAAAACCAATATATCATTTGAAGTTAATACAGGCGGTGGAGGTTCAACTTCTACATCTTACATTGCAATAGGGTATTAAGATGAATTATTACTACAGCGCAACTATGAACACGTTTTATCTGGCATCGATAAAGCAAAATTATATCGATACTGGCTCATTCCCTGACGATGCAAAGGAAATTGAAGATGATATTTTTCAACAGTTTGCAGCGGCAATACCCCCAGAGGGTAAAATGCGCATTGCAGGTAAGGAGGGCTTACCAATATGGGCAGATATCCCATTTCCAACCCAAAAAGAGCTTATTCAACAGGCGGAATACGAGAAACAAAACAAAATACAGGAAGTCAGTAAAATTATTGCTCCTTACCAAGACGCCATTGATTTAGGCATCGCAACCGATAAAGAGCTAAAACAGTTAAACGCATGGAAGCAGTACCGTGTTGATTTAAACCGCATCGACACTGCAGCCGCCCCCGATATCACATGGCCAGAGAAGCCCCAATGACCGTTCAACGTTATCAGTGGCGTCAGCAACACATGAAAATGGCGGCAGGTTTGCCGCCGATTACTTGTTCCATTTTGCCTGTGCATCCGTTTATTTATGGTGTTGGTCAAACAAATAGCTCAGGCAGCTATCTCAGCCCCGCCAATGCCATTAACCATTTAGCGGACAAACTCACAGGGGCTGGCCATGTATCTGCATTGGTGTTGATGGTCACAGGAAAAACATTTGCCGAATTTATGCAGCAATTATCTAACTTTTCAGCTGTGTTTCCGCTGCCTGTTTTTGCCCAAGTTGAGCGGATGGCCAGAACAGCACACACGTTGGCCACCACAAAAATGCAATTGCCAGGGAAAATGACAGGCGGCTTACCGTTACCACAATCCTTATCCACCGCAACTAGCCGCATGGCGTCTAACGCGCAGTTAATTGAAACGGCCAAAGCAGCGGCAAGCCAGCCTAGCGGGTTGGATAGCATGAAATCAGCACTATCGGATTTCAGCAAACAAAAAGACAATGCCTTAAAACAGATGAGTGATGTCTTAAATGGACTTTTAGGAAAATCGGCCACTGTTTGGGCGTTTTCAGGTACGGACGATGCCACTATTTTGGCCGACAAAATGCGAAAAAATATTCCTGAACCCGACGCAATATTTACCCTCGCCACCTTATTTGTCGGCAATGAAATTCACGCTTTAACAAGGATGTTAAATGACACAGACCATCACTTTAGCCCTGAACGGTGAAGCTATCCCACTGAAAAACTTGGCGGTAACGCCCAGTATGATGTTTCAGGACAAAGACCAATCAGGCCAATCCTCCAGTACTGCCGTCGCCGAACAAGGTATCAAACCTAAAGAACTGCGTATCACAGGCATTTTACCTTTTACGGAACACAAGGCGTTTTCGCGCCTTTTTGCGTTAGCAGAAGCCAAAGAAAACGGCAATTTAAAGCGCTATCGTGTGGCGAACTTGACGGCTCAAGCCATAAATTTTCGCATTGGCACGTTCACCAATTCCATTGATGCCAGCAAAATTGAAGGGAAACAGGCGTGGCAAATCACCTTTACTTTACGTGAGCATTTATCCGTTTCAGAAAAACGCGAAGCCCGCGCTAACAGTAAAGTGGCCAGCAAAACACAAGGCGGCACGGCAACAAAAGGCGCTCAATCAGGGGCACCCGATGAAACCGAGCAATTGACTTGGTTTGAAGAAAAAGTGTTAAAACCGATTAACGATTCGTTGGAGTAAAGGGAATGAAACCCATCAATCGACTGTATTTATCGGGTGATGAAATTCAGGTCACCGATATCAATATTATGTTAGAGCTTTCAGCCGCAGGGCGCGGCTTTGTGACCGTGAAAACTGATGAGGACTACACGGGCAAATTAGTGCGCCTTGATGTCGGTTATCCCGAATTATTATTGCGCTATTTCACAGGGTTCGTCGAACGGTCGCAGCCCTCATCCAATGGATTCCAACGGTTATTTATTCGTGAACTGGTTGGCGTATTTGAACGTGAGTGGCCATGTTCTTTTCAGCATCCCACTTTGCGTGCTATTGCCGAACACCTGCAAAAAGAAAGCGGCTTAACCTTTCAATTACCTGATGCGCCTTATGTGGATGAGCCTATTCCTCACTTTACCCACAGCGGCACAGGTTATCAGTTATTGGCCAACTTAGGGCATGTGTTCAATATTGATGATTATGTGTGGCAGCAGCTCCCGAATGGTCATGTGTATGTGGGCAGTTGGCCACATTCGTTATTTGCCAATAAAACTGTTGATATTCCCAATGAATTTGCCACCTCGCAGGCAGGCGGGAACAGCATGACCATCCCAATGGTGCAATCATTAAGACCAGGCGTGAATGCCAACGGAAAACGCCTGCACAAAGTGAACCTTATCAATGAAGATATGGCGCTTACGTGGGTAATCACAAATAAAATCACAGGGAAACCCGCTAATAAGAGCCCCGTTCAAAACCAAATCGATAATGCCTATCCTGAACTGGCCGCAGGTTTACATCTGCCTAAAACCGCCCGCATTGAAGCCCATAGCGAACCCGTTCGCGCTGGTGATATTTCCGACCCGTATCGCCCACGCTATGCGGTGGATGTGCAATTATTGGATGCCGACGGTAAGAAATCCAGCGCACCAATTTACCGTGCAGTACCATTGCCGCTGCCAATGGCAGGGGGTGAGAGTGGCTTATTTCAATATCCGCCCGTGGGTACCATCGTGGAAATTGCCTTTGAAGGTGGCCGACCTGATAAGCCATTTATTCGCCAAACTCTTAGCCAGGGAAACACGCTGCCCGATATCCAGCCAGGCGAACAATTGCAACAGCAACGCCAAGAGGTTTCCCAGCGCATCACCCAAGATGGCAGCTGGCAACGGCAAACCGACCAGACTATCAGTGAGTCATCCATGCATCGGCAAGTCACCGCAGACACCGAACAGCGCACCCTGGTCACCCGAGACACCACCATTCAAGCCACCGACAAAACGATGGTGCTTGGCACTGCAACATTACTTGCAGGTGCTATCCAACAGATAGCCGATGGAGATTACAGCATTGCATCTAAGGGCAGCTTAGTGGCGAGTATTAATCAGAATGCTAATATTGATATTGCAGAGGATGCCACACTCACCGTTGGCCAAAAGCTGATTGAAAAGGTAGGTGCACTGAAGCAAAGTATCGCAGGCACTAAACAAGAAATCATTGCACCAGTTGTTTGGATTGGTAGCCAAGAAATTAACGTGGCGCAGTTGATGATTGATACACTGGATATTGTCAAAGAGCTGGCCGAACTCACCGCCAACCACAGCCACAGCAATACAGGAACGCCATTGAATGCCGATGCCATCAAAGGCACCGCAAATAAATCAGATGGCTTGAAAGAAAAGTATCAGCCAGTTATTGGTTAACACAGTCTTAGTCCAACTTTTGCCCACAGCCGTGGGCTTTTTTATACCTGTAATTTAACAGCGTGTAAGACAGTCTAAGCACTCCAACCATCAAACCACATCAAGCAACCTTTCATTTGGATCACATCAACAGCATCGCGCAGATGCAGCGCTACCCCACGAAATAAAGTTACCTACCACGTAAAATGCACTACACCGCACCCGCCTGCACAATTTGGATCTAAACTTTATTTCAGTTTTGAAGTTCTACAAAACATATCGCCAAGCCGCGCCAGTGCTAGAGAGTCACCGAAAATCTCAAACTGAAATGTGTGAAAATAATTTCAGGAGATTTCAGTTTTTGGATCACAGAATGGATCGTGTTAAAACGCCAATGCAATGAAATTTATGGAAAATTTACATTTTACGTGGGTTTTATTGGATCGCAAAATTAGCCGCATGATTTAAAAAAGTCAGTAAACATGCGGC
>NZ_JAYQWM010000060.1:0-21502 GCF_036662595.1 Escherichia sp. Lx600-2
TTCGAGTGGAAAGCACAGATTGCTTAGGATGATATATTAAGCAGGCAGCCTGTATCTCATCATCAACTCTTAAAAAAAACCATTTGTATTCATCATTTTTTAGTAGCAGCGATTTATTAAACCACTCCCAATGGTCATCTTCACCTTGAATCTTTTTTTCCTCTTCTGCTCTTTCATTTTCAGAAAGAGTATCCAAGTATGCAGCTAACTGTAATCTGAAAGCCTTCCATTTTATATCACAAGAATAAGCAGTAAAAATATCCCAGCCAAATGTTATTCTGTAATGTTCATTTTGGTTGGTATAATTATTAGTGAAAAAACCCCGTGCAATTTCTTCTTCTGGGGGTTTATTAGCAATTTGTAACTTTATAAGTTGACTAAGTTCGTTACTATCCATAACAACACCTAAAAACCATTCATGTTCAGGAGTTTTTACCTTGATTTATATGGTTTTTCAAGAAAATTTTGGTTGCGCTATATCACCATTCGGAATATAAATAGTTAGCAACGAAATAATTAATATATGACATATAAATATTAACTAAATTTTAGACCTTCCATAATCGTACGGAGTGATGAAATTTATCTGAATAGCATCTAGATAATCAGCCCACCACTGCACCATTAGACGCCGCTCATCCAAATGCTCGGAGGTATGAATATATGCCGCACGCACATTATTACGTTCTGAGTGGCTTAACTGCCGCTCGATCGCATCATCACTCCATAACCCCGACTCACCTAAAGCACCACGCGCCATCGTTCTAAAACCATGACCGCATACTTCAGTTCTAGTGTCATAACCCATAGCTCGCAAAGCACTGTTTACCGTGTTCTCACTCATAACTTTCGTCGCATCATGATCACCGGGGAAAAGAAGCTCTTTATCACCACTAATTTGCTTAAGCTGCTCTAACAACACCATCGCCTGTCGACTGAGAGGAACAATATGCTCCTCTTTCATCTTCATCCCACGGTACGAATAACGTACACCCTTAATTTCTTCTCGTTTTGCCGGTACGCGCCAAAGGGATTTATCGAAGTCAAACTCGTTCCAACGCGCGAAACGTAACTCACTGGAACGCACAAAAGTTAGCAAGGAAAGCTCGACCGCGATCCGTGTCATTACGCGGCCACGATATGCAGCAAGACGTGCAAGAAACTCAGGGAACCGGCTGGAGGGTAAAGCGGGGTAATGTCGCGCTTTGGTTGTCGATAGCGCACCGGCCATATCACTGGCCGGATTTGAGTCGATGTAATCGTTCTGTACGGCATAACGCATAATGGCCGTAACGCGCTGTTGCAAGCGCTGAGCGACGTCATGCTTTCCACTGGCATCAACTTTTTTAATCGGGGCTAACAGGTGGCTGGTTTTGAGCTGGCGAATGTCGGACGAACCGATATGAGGGAAAATATAAAGCTCAAGATAGCGAAGAACGCGCGATCGATGATCTTCACTCCATCGCTTGTTACTGGCATGCCATTCACGAGCAATGGTTTCGAAAGTATATGCTCCCGAATTCTCGGTCTGAGCCTCTTTCTGTTCGGCTTTTGGATCTATACCCTGTGCTAAGAGCTTTTTAGCTTCATCGCGCTTTGCTCTTGCCTGAGCAAGCGTCACTGTAGGCCAAACACCAAAAGCGAGGCGATCCTCTTTTTTGTCAGAGGGACGTCGGTATTTCATGCGCCAATATTTAGAACCCTTTGCCGAAACCTCAAGATACAAACCGCCGCCATCGGCCATTTTGTAGGTTTTGTCTTTTGGCTTTGCGGTCTCGACCTGTCTGGCGTTGAGCTTCATTTGGGGGCACATTTCTAATCGAAGTTAAGATGCCCCCAATTATGCCCCCAATAACATCCGGATTTCAACGGACAACCTCGGACGACTCAGGACATAAAAATCGCCACAAGCATTGATTTTTAAGGGATAATTGGACTTTCTCGGATGGTCTTGGAAGTGCTAATGGTGCCGAAGGCCGGACTCGAACCGGCACGTATTTCTACGGTTGATTTTGAATCAACTGCGTCTACCGATTTCGCCACTTCGGCACTGAAGAGGTATGCGGAAAACGTTGTGAATTATACCTGTCACGCACCACCATGCAAGCGCCAGCTTGCTCGCACCTCGCTAAGTGCTGAAATTTTCAGCATTGCATACCGCGATATGTAACCTTTGTCACACTCCAGGCACCCCGCCCTGCCATGCTCTACACTTCCCAGACAACACCAGAGAAGGACCAAAAAATGTCGATGATAAAAAGCTATGCCGCAAAAGAAGCGGGCGGCGAACTGGAAGTTTATGAGTACGATCCCGGTGAGCTGAAGCCACAAGATATTGAAGTGCAGGTGGATTACTGCGGGATCTGCCATTCCGATCTGTCGATGATCGATAACGAATGGGGATTTTCACAGTATCCGCTGGTTGCCGGGCATGAGGTGATTGGGCGCGTGGTGGCACTCGGGAGCGCCGCGCAGGATAAAGGTTTGCAGGTCGGTCAGCGTGTCGGGATTGGCTGGACGGCGCGTAGCTGTGGTCACTGCGACGCCTGTATTAGCGGTAATCAGATCAACTGCGAGCAAGGTGCGGTGCCGACGATTATGAATCGCGGTGGCTTTGCCGAGAAGTTGCGTGCGGACTGGCAATGGGTGATTCCACTGCCAGAAAATATTGATATCGAGTCCGCCGGGCCGCTGTTGTGCGGCGGTATCACGGTCTTTAAACCACTATTGATGCACCATATCACTGCTACCAGCCGCGTTGGGGTAATTGGTATTGGCGGGCTGGGGCATATCGCTATAAAACTTCTGCACGCAATGGGATGCGAGGTGACAGCCTTTAGTTCAAATCCGGCGAAAGAGCAGGAAGTACTGGCGATGGGTGCCGATAAAGTGGTGAATAGCCGCGATCCGCAGGCACTGAAAACTCTGGCGGGGCAGTTTGATCTCATTATCAATACTGTGAACGTCAGCCTCGACTGGCAGCCTTATTTTGAGGCGCTGACGTATGGCGGTAATTTCCATACGGTCGGTGCGGTTCTCACGCCGCTGTCTGTTCCGGCCTTTACGTTAATTGCGGGCGATCGCAGTGTCTCTGGCTCTGCTACTGGCACGCCTTATGAGTTGCGTAAGCTGATGCGTTTTGCCGCCCGCAGCAAGGTTGCGCCGACTACCGAATTGTTCCCGATGTCGAAAATTAACGACGCCATCCAGCATGTGCGCGACGGTAAGGCGCGTTACCGCGTGGTGTTGAAAGCCGATTTTTGAAAATCATTCGCAGCGCTGATCTGAGGCGCTGCCCTCTTTCGCACATATTCTGTTTTGTCGTATCGCCAGCACAGCCTGCCGACATTGTTCAGTGACATTGGCAATATCATGGTTGATATCAATGCGCACAATATCCTGTTCATCTTCTTGTGGACGCTCCAGTGCCTCAAACTGACTTTTTAGTAACGCTACCGGCATAAAATGCCCAGCCCGACGCTGCATTCGCGCGAGAATAGTTTCATAGTCGCCATCTAACCAGAGGAAATGAACATGGGGGCTACCCTTGCGTAAAATATCACGATACTGTTTTTTTAATGATGAACAGACAATAAATCCTGTTTCATTCTTTTTATAAAGACTGTATGAAGCATCATTTAAGCGTTCCAGCCAGGGAAGTCGATCTTCATCAGATAATGGAATACCCTGCGACATTTTATCTATATTTTTGGCTGGATGAAGATCGTCACCATCAATAAATTTAGCAGATAATAACGCGGCAACCTTGCTACCAATTAATGTTTTACCACTCCCTGAAACGCCCATCAAAATAAAGCTTTCACCCGCCATTTAAAATCTCCTGAATCATCTTACCTGCTGCGATACTACGCCTGGTGGCATAATAATTTCACGTTTTTTTATTTCTGCTGATAAGAATTACAAGGCACATCACGTTATGCGTAACATAGTAATGTAACAATTTTCTGACGTGATCTTCATCACAAATAATAACAATTAAAACCGCTTAAATGCTTCCGAGGTGTCTACCTGACCAGTGAGGAATTTATGCAAGTGAAAACACAGTCCTGCGTTGTTGCGGGCAAGAAAACTGTTGCCGTTACCGAGCAGACGATAGATTGGAATAATAATGGAACATTAGTACAAATAACCCGAGGTGGAATTTGCGGTTCCGATTTACATTATTATCAGGAAGGAAAAGTAGGTAATTTCATGATAAAGGCACCGATGGTGTTAGGTCATGAAGTTATCGGTAAAGTTATTCATAGCGACTCATCAGAATTACATGAAGGGCAAACGGTAGCCATTAATCCGTCTAAACCGTGCGGTCACTGCAAATACTGCATTGAACATAACGAGAATCAGTGTACAGATATGCGTTTTTTTGGCAGTGCCATGTATTTCCCTCATGTTGATGGTGGTTTTACCCGTTATAAAATGGTCGAAACGTCGCAATGTGTCCCTTATCCGGCCAAAGCTGACGAAAAGGTTATGGCTTTTGCCGAACCTTTAGCCGTCGCGATTCATGCCGCACATCAGGCCGGCGAGTTACAGGGCAAGCGAGTATTTATTTCTGGTGTTGGGCCCATTGGCTGCCTGATTGTCAGTGCTGTGAAAACACTGGGGGCCGCGGAAATTGTCTGTGCCGATGTGAGTCCCCGTTCCCTTTCGCTGGGTAAAGAGATGGGGGCGGATGTGCTCGTAAACCCACAAAACGACGACATGGATCACTGGAAAGCGGAAAAAGGCTATTTCGATGTCAGCTTTGAAGTGTCCGGTCATCCTTCATCAGTGAATACCTGTCTGGAGGTCACTCGTGCACGCGGCGTAATGGTGCAGGTAGGTATGGGAGGCGCGATGGCAGAATTCCCAATGATGACATTGATTGGTAAGGAGATTTCACTCAAAGGCTCTTTCCGTTTTACCAGCGAATTTAATACCGCAGTGTCATGGCTGGCGAATGGCGTTATCAATCCACTGCCTTTACTGAGTGCTGAATATCCCTTCACTGACCTGGAAGAGGCGCTACGTTTCGCCGGTGATAAAACCCAGGCAGCAAAAGTCCAGCTTGTTTTCTAAGAGATAAATAAAGGAATAATACAATGAACGATCTATTTTCACTGGCAGGAAAAAATATCTTGATTACCGGTTCAGCACAGGGCATTGGCTTTTTACTGGCAACCGGCCTGGGTAAATATGGCGCACAAATAATTATTAATGATATTACTGCCGAACGCGCAGAACTTGCTGTAGAAAAACTCCACCAGGAGGGTATTCAGGCCGTTGCCGCACCTTTTAATGTTACTCATAAACATGAAATTGATGCCGCCGTTGAACATATCGAAAAGGACATCGGCCCCATTGATGTGCTGGTGAATAACGCCGGTATCCAGCGCCGTCATCCTTTTACTGAGTTCCCTGAACAAGAGTGGAATGATGTGATCGCAGTAAACCAGACCGCCGTGTTCCTGGTATCGCAAGCAGTAACTCGTCACATGGTTGAACGCAAGGCAGGTAAAGTTATTAATATTTGCTCGATGCAAAGCGAACTGGGACGTGACACCATCACCCCTTATGCCGCATCGAAAGGGGCGGTAAAAATGCTCACCCGCGGCATGTGCGTCGAGCTGGCGCGCCACAATATTCAGGTCAACGGTATTGCGCCGGGCTATTTCAAAACAGAAATGACTAAAGCACTGGTTGAGGACGAAGCCTTCACCGCCTGGTTGTGCAAACGGACCCCCGCCGCACGCTGGGGAGATCCGCAGGAACTGATTGGTGCTGCGGTGTTCCTTTCTTCAAAAGCCTCTGATTTCGTAAACGGCCACCTGTTGTTTGTTGATGGCGGCATGTTAGTGGCTGTTTAACACCTACTACCCTACGTGCAGCGCGAAAGCGCTGCTTTTCTGGCACTAATAAGAGATAAAGACTATGCCATTAATCATTATTGCGGCAGGCGTCGCGCTGCTTCTTATCCTGATGATCGGCTTTAAAGTTAACGGCTTTATTGCCCTCGTTCTGGTAGCTGCCGTCGTCGGATTTGCCGAAGGGATGGATGCACAGGCCGTCCTGCACTCTATACAAAATGGTATCGGCAGCACGCTCGGTGGGCTGGCAATGATCCTCGGTTTCGGGGCCATGTTAGGCAAGCTGATTTCTGATACGGGTGCGGCACAACGTATCGCCACTACGCTGATTGCTACTTTTGGTAAAAAACGCGTGCAATGGGCGCTAGTGATCACTGGTCTGGTTGTGGGCCTCGCCATGTTTTTTGAAGTGGGTTTTGTCCTGCTGTTGCCGTTGGTATTTACCATCGTAGCATCATCAGGATTACCCCTGTTGTATGTTGGCGTACCAATGGTAGCAGCGCTCTCTGTAACCCACTGTTTTCTGCCGCCACATCCAGGGCCTACTGCCATCGCGACTATCTTTGAGGCTAATCTCGGAACGACTTTACTGTATGGATTTATCATTACCATTCCGACAGTTATTGTCGCAGGACCGCTGTTTTCTAAACTGCTAACTCGCTTTGAGAAAGCACCACCGGAAGGCTTATTTAATCCTCATCTGTTTAGCGAAGAGGAGATGCCCTCCTTCTGGAACAGTATTTTCGCTGCCGTGATCCCGGTCATCCTGATGGCTATCGCCGCCGTTTGTGAAATTACGTTACCGAAAACTAACACCGTGCGCCTCTTCTTTGAATTTGTCGGTAACCCTGCCGTTGCGCTGTTTATTGCCATTGTTATTGCGATTTTCACACTGGGCCGACGTAATGGACGCACCATCGAGCAAATCATGGATATCATTGGGGATTCTATAGGCGCTATCGCGATGATTGTGTTTATTATCGCTGGCGGCGGCGCGTTTAAGCAGGTATTAGTAGATAGCGGTGTCGGGCACTATATTTCACACTTAATGACCGGAACTACGCTTTCGCCGTTATTGATGTGCTGGACTGTTGCGGCGCTGTTGCGTATCGCTCTGGGCTCTGCCACCGTCGCGGCCATTACCACCGCGGGTGTGGTGTTGCCGATTATCAACGTTACCCATGCCGATCCCGCTTTAATGGTACTGGCAACCGGTGCGGGCAGCGTGATCGCGTCACACGTAAACGACCCTGGCTTCTGGCTATTTAAAGGGTATTTTAATCTGACGGTTGGTGAAACGTTGCGTACCTGGACGGTGATGGAAACCCTTATTTCTATTATGGGTTTGCTGGGCGTGTTAGCCATTAACGCCGTATTGCACTGAAAGAATAAAATATTGTGATGTAGTTTCGGGGGAAGATTGAAGATTCCCCCGACGTTGGGAGAAGTTATGCGCAATCACAGAATTTCTTTACAGGATATCGCTACGCTGGCTGGCGTAACAAAAATGACCGTGAGTCGTTATATCCGCTCGCCGAAAAAGGTGGCAAAGGAAACAGGCGAGCGCATCGCCAAAATTATGGAAGAGATCAATTATATCCCTAATCGCGCTCCCGGCATGTTGTTGAATGCACAAAGTTATACCCTCGGTATCTTGATTCCGTCATTTCAAAATCAACTCTTCGCTGACATTCTCGCGGGAATAGAATCCGTCACCTCTGAGCATAATTATCAGACCCTTATTGCTAATTACAATTACGATCGCGATTCCGAAGAAGAGTCGGTGATTAACCTGCTCTCTTATAACATTGACGGGATTATACTTTCGGAAAAATATCACACCATCAGGACGGTGAAATTTCTGCGTTCAGCCACCATTCCGGTCGTGGAATTGATGGATGTACAGGGAGAACGGCTGGATATGGAGGTCGGTTTTGATAATCGGCAGGCCGCTTTTGACATGGTGTGTACCATGCTGGAGAAGCGAGTCAGGCACAAAATTCTGTATCTCGGTTCCAAAGATGACACCCGCGATGAACAGCGTTATCAGGGGTATTGCGATGCGATGATGCTGCATAATCTTTCCCCATTACGCATGAATCCACGCGCCATCTCATCCATTCATTTAGGAATGCAGTTAATGCGTGATGCCCTTAGCGCAAACCCGGATTTAGACGGTGTATTTTGCACCAATGACGATATTGCGATGGGTGCGCTTCTGCTGTGCCGCGAGCGAAACCTCGCCGTGCCAGAACAAATTTCCATTGCGGGTTTTCATGGGCTGGAGATTGGCAGGCAAATGATCCCAAGCCTCGCCAGCGTAATTACTCCCCGTTTTGATATTGGTCGGATGGCCGCCCAAATGTTGCTGAGCAAAATTAAAAATAACGATCACAACCACAACACTGTTGACCTCGGGTATCAGATTTATCACGGCAACACGCTTTAGGTTATTTTCTCTTCATTACACGTATTCTCTTTGCCGGACGTTGCCTATACTCCAGGCAGGAAACTGGAGGATATCTCATGAGCGAACCCCTGTTAATTGCCCGCACGCCGGACACAGAACTATTTTTACTGCCGGGAATGGCTAACCGTCACGGGCTGATTACTGGCGCAACGGGGACGGGTAAAACTGTCACGCTGCAAAAACTGGCGGAGTCTCTATCGGAAATCGGTGTTCCGGTGTTTATGGCCGATGTGAAAGGCGATCTGACCGGCATCGCGCAGGCAGGAACGGCGTCGGAAAAACTGCTCGCAAGGCTTAAAAATATCGGCGTAAATGACTGGCAACCGCATGCTAATCCGGTGGTGGTGTGGGATATCTTTGGCGAGAAGGGCCATCCGGTGCGGGCGACGGTTTCGGATCTGGGGCCGCTGTTGCTGGCGCGGCTGTTGAATCTCAACGATGTGCAATCTGGCGTGCTGAATATCATTTTCCGCATTGCTGACGATCAGGGGCTGTTACTGCTCGACTTTAAAGATCTGCGGGCAATTACCCAGTACATCGGCGATAACGCCAAATCCTTCCAGAATCAGTACGGTAATATCAGTAGCGCATCGGTTGGTGCCATCCAGCGCGGGCTGTTATCGCTGGAACAGCAAGGTGCAGCACACTTCTTTGGTGAGCCGATGCTGGATATCAAAGACTGGATGCGTACCGATGCCAACGGTAAAGGCGTTATCAATATCCTCAGCGCCGAGAAGCTTTATCAGATGCCGAAACTGTACGCCGCCAGCCTGCTGTGGATGCTTTCAGAGTTGTATGAACAATTGCCTGAAGCGGGCGATCTGGAGAAACCAAAACTGGTGTTTTTCTTCGACGAAGCACATCTGCTGTTTAACGATGCGCCACAGGTACTGCTGGATAAGATTGAGCAGGTGATAAGGCTTATTCGCTCAAAAGGCGTGGGCGTCTGGTTCGTTTCGCAAAACCCGTCAGATATTCCGGATAATGTGCTCGGGCAGCTAGGTAATCGCGTTCAACACGCTTTGCGGGCTTTTACGCCCAAAGATCAGAAAGCAGTAAAAGCTGCGGCGCAAACCATGCGGGCCAATCCGGCGTTTGATACCGAAAAGGCAATCCAGGAACTGGGGACCGGTGAGGCGTTAATCTCGTTTCTCGATGCGAAAGGAAGTCCTTCAGTGGTGGAACGGGCGATGGTTATCGCGCCTTGTTCGCGAATGGGGCCGGTGACGGAAGATGAGCGTAACGGCTTGATTAATCACTCCCCGGTGTATGGCAAGTACGAGGATGACGTGGACCGTGAATCCGCCTATGAGATGTTGCAAAAAGGCTTTCAGGCCAGTACCGAGCAGCAAAATAATCCTCCCGCGAAAGGGAAAGAGGTGGCGGTGGATGACGGTATTCTCGGTGGATTGAAGGATATTTTGTTTGGCACTACTGGACCACGCGGCGGGAAGAAAGATGGTGTGGTGCAGACAATGGCAAAAAGCGCCGCCCGCCAGGTGACGAATCAGATTGTGCGCGGGATGTTGGGGAGTTTGCTGGGGGGGAGAAGAAGGTAAGCCAGGTGCGATTTGTCTTTGCCTGATGCGACGCTGGCGCGCCTTATCATGCCCACACCACTGCAATATATTGAATTTTCATGATTTTTCAGGCATGAACGAAGCACACTTTGCTAACAATAATAAAGGGAGCTTTCGCTCCCTTTATTCGTTCATCAGGTTACGATTTTCTCATTAACAGCCACAGGCTGATTAAGAAGAAGCTGGCACTTGGCAAAAGTGCGCCGATGATCGGCGGGATGCCGTAAACCAACGTCAGCGGGCCGAAGATCTGGTCCAGTACGTAGAAGACAAAACCGAAGCTAATACCAGTGACCACACGCACGCCCATCGGTACGCTACGCAGTGGGCCAAAGATGAACGACAGCGCCATCAGCATCATCACCGCCACGGATAGCGGCTGGAAGATTTTGCTCCACATGTTGAGCTGATAACGTCCGGCATCCTGACCGCTCGACTTCAGATACTTCACATAGTTGTGCAAACCGCTGATAGAGAGTGCATCCGGGTCCAGCGCCACCACGCCCAGTTTGTCTGGCGTGAGGTTGGTTTTCCAGGTGCCGCTCACCGTCTGCGAACCGGTGATCTGTTTCGGATTGGTCAAATCAGATTCATCAACCTGCGACAGACGCCAGACTTTATGTTCAGGGTCAAACTTCGCGGTAGCGGCATAGCGTACGGATTGCAGACGACGATTCTCGTTAAAGGCATAGATACTGATGCCACCTAACTCTTCGTCACCTTTAACCCGCTCAATGTAGACGAAGTTGTTGCCATCTTTCGCCCATAAACCTTGCTGGGTAGAGAGCAACGAGCCGCCGTACATCGCCTGCGCACGGTAGTTACGCGCCATCTGCTCGCCCTGCGGCGCGACCCATTCACCAATCGCCATCGTCAGCAAGACCAGCGGAATGGCGGTTTTCATCACCGACAGCGCCACCTGCATACGAGTAAAACCAGAAGCCTGCATGACTACCAGTTCGCTGCGCTGCGCCAGCATCCCAAGACCAAGCAACGCCCCAAGCAGAGCCGCCATCGGGAAGAAGATTTGCACATCTTTCGGCACGCTCAGCAAGGTATACATTCCTGCGCCTAACGCGTCGTAACTCCCCTGCCCGGCTTTTTTCAGCTGATCGACAAACTTGATAATGCCCGACAGCGACACCAGCATGAACAGTGTCATCATGATAGTGGTGAAAATAGTTTTACCGATATAGCGGTCAAGTACGCCAAAAGGTTGCATCACACCGCTCCTTTACGCGAAAAACTGGCGCGCAGGCGGCGGATCGGCACGGCGTCCCAAAGGTTGAGAACAATCGCCAAAGCCAGATAAATCAGGTTAACGGTCCACATCCACAGCGTCGGGTCCAGCTTACCTTTACCGCCGTTCGATTTCAGGGAGGTCTGGATCAGGAAGAAAAGTAGATACAGCAGCATGGCTGGCAGCATCGACAGTACGCGTCCCTGACGCGGGTTAACCACGCTCAACGGTACAACCATAAGTGCCATCATAAACACGGTGAACACCAACGTGATACGCCAGTTCAGTTCTGCGCGGGCACGATCGGTGTCAGTGTTCCACAATGTGCGCATGTCCATCTGGTCGGTATCGTTCGGGTCGAGCGCCACCGCCTGGTGACCAATGATCGCCTGATAATCCTGGAAATCCGTAATGCGGAAATCACGTAACAGTGCAGTGCCTTCGAAGCGCGTTCCCTGATTGAGAGTGACGACCTGGGAGCCGTCGTGCAGCTGGGTTAAATGTCCGGAATCGGCCACCACCACAGAAGGACGTGCATTACCTTTTGGTCGAATTTGCGCGAGGAACACATCTTTGAAATCGCTGCCGTCAACGCTTTCGATGAACAGCACCGAACTGCCATTAGTCGCTTGCTGGAATTGCCCTTGCGCCAGCGCCGCCATGCCAGGGTTCGCTTTCGCTTCTGCTAACACTTCATCCTGATGACGCGATGACCACGGTCCCGCCCACATCACGTTAACCGCCGCGACGATTGCCGTGAATACCGCAAGGATCATTGCCGCTTTCACCAGAACCGCTTTGCTCAGGCCGCAGGCATGCATTACCGTAATTTCACTTTCGGTATACAGTTTGCCCAGCGTCATCAGCAGCCCGAGGAACAGGCTTAATGGCAGGATAAGCTGCGCCATTTCCGGCACGCCCAACCCGAGAAGGGAGAGCACCAGATTCGCCGGAATATCGCCGTCAACCGCTGCGCCGAGGATCCTCACTAACTTTTGACAGAAGAAGATCAAAAGCAAGATGAAGAGTATCGCCAGCTGGCTTTTGAGCGTCTCCCGCACCAGATATCTTATGATTATCACTTTAAATACGCCCGTAAAAACTCGTCTTTTGCAGGATTTTAGCTTGTTTCATGGCTTAAACGTCATTTATTCTCTTGAGTCGTCGAAATCGTCGCTAAGATAATTATACTCAACGGATTCACCTCTCAGATTTTGTTCTGACGTGCCAATGCCGTAATAACGTTAAGATTAACACGAAGTCATCGCAACAGCGGACATGAGTTACGAAAGCTTGCAATTCTATCTGTAGCCACCGCCGTTGTCTTTAAGATTCAGGAGCGTAGTGCATGGAGTTTAGTGTAAAAAGCGGTAGCCCGGAGAAACAGCGGAGTGCCTGCATCGTCGTGGGCGTCTTCGAACCACGTCGCCTTTCTCCGATTGCAGAACAGCTCGATAAAATCAGCGATGGGTACATCAGCGCCCTGCTACGTCGGGGCGAACTGGAAGGAAAACCGGGGCAGACATTGTTGCTGCACCATGTTCCGAATGTACTTTCCGAGCGAATTCTCCTTATTGGTTGCGGCAAAGAACGTGAGCTGGATGAGCGTCAGTACAAACAAGTCATTCAGAAAACCATTAATACGCTGAATGATACTGGCTCAATGGAAGCGGTCTGCTTTCTGACTGAACTGCACGTTAAAGGCCGTAACAACTACTGGAAAGTGCGTCAGGCTGTCGAGACGGCAAAAGAGACGCTCTACAGTTTCGATCAGCTGAAAACGAACAAGAGCGAACCGCGTCGTCCGCTGCGTAAGATGGTGTTCAACGTGCCGACCCGCCGTGAACTGACCAGCGGTGAGCGCGCGATCCAGCACGGTCTGGCGATTGCCGCCGGGATTAAAGCAGCAAAAGATCTCGGCAATATGCCGCCGAATATCTGTAACGCCGCTTACCTCGCTTCACAAGCGCGCCAGCTGGCTGACAGCTACAGCAAGAATGTCATCACCCGCGTTATCGGCGAACAGCAGATGAAAGAGCTGGGGATGCATTCCTATCTGGCGGTCGGTCAGGGTTCGCAAAACGAATCGCTGATGTCGGTGATTGAGTACAAAGGCAACGCGTCGGAAGATGCACGCCCAATCGTGCTGGTGGGTAAAGGTTTAACCTTCGACTCCGGCGGTATCTCGATCAAGCCTTCAGAAGGCATGGATGAGATGAAGTACGATATGTGCGGTGCGGCAGCGGTTTACGGCGTGATGCGGATGGTCGCGGAGCTACAACTGCCGATTAACGTTATCGGCGTGTTGGCAGGCTGCGAAAACATGCCTGGCGGACGAGCCTATCGTCCGGGCGATGTGTTAACCACCATGTCCGGTCAAACCGTTGAAGTGCTGAACACCGACGCTGAAGGCCGCCTGGTACTGTGCGACGTGTTAACTTACGTTGAGCGTTTTGAGCCGGAAGCGGTGATTGACGTGGCGACGCTGACCGGTGCCTGCGTGATCGCGCTGGGTCATCATATTACTGGTCTGATGGCGAACCATAATCCGCTGGCCCATGAACTGATTGCCGCGTCTGAACAATCCGGTGACCGCGCATGGCGCTTACCGCTGGGTGACGAGTATCAGGAACAACTGGAGTCCAATTTTGCCGATATGGCGAACATTGGCGGTCGTCCTGGTGGGGCGATTACCGCAGGTTGCTTCCTGTCACGCTTTACCCGTAAGTACAACTGGGCGCACCTGGATATCGCCGGTACCGCCTGGCGTTCTGGTAAAGCAAAAGGCGCCACCGGTCGTCCGGTAGCGTTGCTGGCACAGTTCCTGTTAAACCGCGCTGGGTTTAACGGCGAAGAGTAATTGCGTCAGGCAAGGCTGTTATTGCCGGATGCGGCGTGAACGCCTTATCCGACCTACACAGCACTGAACTCGTAGGCCTGATAAGACACAACAGCGTCGCATCAGGCAATGCTGTTATTGTCGGATACGGCATGAACGCCTTATCCGACCTACACAGCACCGAACTCGTAAGCCTGATAAGACGCGGCAGCGTCGCATCAGGCAATGCTGTTATTGTCGGATGCGGCGTGAGCGCCTTATCCGACCTACACACAGCACTGAACTCGTAGGCCTGATAAGACACAACAGCGTCGCATCAGGCACTGCGGTGTATACCTGATGCGTATTTAAATCCACCACAAGAAGCCCCATTTATGAAAAACGCGACGTTCTACCTTCTGGACAATGACACCACCGTCGATGGCTTAAGCGCCGTTGAGCAACTGGTGTGTGAAATTGCCGCAGAACGTTGGCGCAGCGGTAAGCGCGTGCTCATCGCCTGTGAAGATGAAAAGCAGGCTTACCGGCTGGATGAAGCCCTGTGGGCGCGTCCGGCAGAAAGCTTTGTTCCGCATAATTTAGCGGGAGAAGGACCGCGCGGCGGTGCGCCGGTGGAGATCGCCTGGCCGCAAAAACGCAGCAGCAGCCCGCGCGATATATTGATTAGTCTGCGAACAAGCTTTGCAGATTTTGCCACCGCTTTCACAGAAGTGGTAGACTTCGTTCCTTATGAAGATTCTCTGAAACAACTGGCGCGCGAACGCTATAAAGCCTACCGCGTGGCTGGTTTCAACCTGAATACGGCAACCTGGAAATAATGGAAAAGACATACAACCCACAAGATATCGAACAGCCGCTTTACGAGCACTGGGAAAAGCAGGGCTACTTTAAGCCTAATGGCGATGAAAGCCAGGAAAGTTTCTGCATCATGATCCCGCCGCCGAACGTCACCGGCAGTTTGCATATGGGTCACGCCTTCCAGCAAACCATCATGGATACCATGATCCGCTATCAGCGCATGCAGGGCAAAAACACCCTGTGGCAGGTCGGTACTGACCACGCCGGGATCGCTACCCAGATGGTCGTTGAGCGCAAGATTGCCGCAGAAGAAGGTAAAACCCGTCACGACTACGGCCGCGAAGCTTTCATCGACAAAATTTGGGAATGGAAAGCGGAATCCGGCGGCACGATTACCCGTCAGATGCGCCGTCTCGGCAACTCCGTCGACTGGGAGCGTGAACGCTTCACCATGGACGAAGGCCTGTCCAATGCGGTGAAAGAAGTTTTCGTTCGTCTGTATAAAGAAGACCTGATTTACCGTGGCAAACGCCTGGTAAACTGGGATCCGAAACTGCGCACCGCTATCTCTGACCTGGAAGTCGAAAACCGCGAATCGAAAGGTTCGATGTGGCACATCCGCTATCCGCTGGCTGACGGTGCGAAAACCGCAGACGGTAAAGATTATCTGGTGGTCGCGACTACCCGTCCAGAAACCCTGCTGGGCGATACTGGCGTAGCCGTTAACCCGGAAGATCCGCGTTACAAAGATCTGATTGGCAAATATGTCATTCTGCCGCTGGTTAACCGTCGTATTCCGATCGTTGGCGACGAACACGCCGACATGGAAAAAGGCACCGGCTGCGTGAAAATCACTCCGGCGCACGACTTTAACGACTATGAAGTGGGTAAACGTCACGCCCTGCCGATGATCAACATCCTGACCTTTGACGGCGATATCCGTGAAAGCGCCCAGGTGTTCGATACCAAAGGTAACGAATCTGACGTTTATTCCAGCGAAATCCCTGCAGAGTTCCAGAAACTGGAGCGTTTTGCTGCACGTAAAGCAGTCGTTGCCGCAGTTGACGCGCTTGGCCTGCTGGAAGAAATTAAACCGCACGACCTGACCGTTCCTTACGGCGACCGTGGCGGCGTAGTTATCGAACCAATGCTGACCGACCAGTGGTACGTGCGTGCCGATGTCCTGGCGAAACCGGCGGTTGAAGCGGTTGAGAACGGCGACATTCAGTTCGTACCGAAGCAGTACGAAAACATGTACTTCTCCTGGATGCGCGATATTCAGGACTGGTGTATCTCTCGTCAGTTGTGGTGGGGTCACCGTATCCCGGCATGGTATGACGAAGCGGGTAACGTTTATGTTGGCCGCAACGAAGACGAAGTGCGTAAAGAAAATAACCTCGGTGCTGATGTTGTCCTGCGTCAGGACGAAGACGTTCTCGATACCTGGTTCTCTTCTGCGCTGTGGACCTTCTCTACCCTTGGCTGGCCGGAAAATACCGACGCCCTGCGTCAGTTCCACCCAACCAGCGTGATGGTATCTGGTTTCGACATCATTTTCTTCTGGATTGCCCGCATGATCATGATGACCATGCACTTCATCAAAGATGAAAATGGCAAACCGCAGGTGCCGTTCCACACCGTTTACATGACCGGCCTGATTCGTGATGACGAAGGCCAGAAGATGTCCAAATCCAAGGGTAACGTTATCGACCCACTGGATATGGTTGACGGTATTTCGCTGCCAGAACTGCTGGAAAAACGTACCGGCAATATGATGCAGCCGCAGCTGGCGGACAAAATCCGTAAGCGCACCGAGAAGCAGTTCCCGAACGGTATTGAGCCGCACGGTACTGACGCGCTGCGCTTCACCCTGGCGGCGCTGGCGTCTACCGGTCGTGACATCAACTGGGATATGAAGCGTCTGGAAGGTTACCGTAACTTCTGTAACAAGCTGTGGAACGCCAGCCGCTTTGTGCTGATGAACACAGAAGGTCAGGATTGCGGCTTCAACGGCGGCGAAATGACGCTGTCGCTGGCGGACCGCTGGATTCTGGCGGAGTTCAACCAGACCATCAAAGCGTACCGCGAAGCGCTGGACAGCTTCCGCTTCGATATCGCCGCAGGCATTCTGTATGAGTTCACCTGGAACCAGTTCTGTGACTGGTATCTCGAGCTGACCAAGCCGGTAATGAACGGTGGCACCGAAGCAGAACTGCGCGGTACTCGCCATACGCTGGTGACTGTACTGGAAGGTCTGCTGCGCCTCGCGCATCCGATCATTCCGTTCATCACCGAAACCATCTGGCAGCGTGTGAAAGTACTTTGCGGTATCACTGCCGACACCATCATGCTGCAGCCGTTCCCGCAGTACGATGCATCTCAGGTTGATGAAGCCGCACTGGCCGACACCGAATGGCTGAAACAGGCGATCGTTGCGGTACGTAACATCCGTGCAGAAATGAACATCGCGCCGGGCAAACCGCTGGAGCTGCTGCTGCGTGGTTGCAGCGCGGATGCAGAACGTCGCGTAAATGAAAACCGTGGCTTCCTGCAAACCCTGGCGCGTCTGGAAAGTATCACCGTGCTGCCTGCCGATGACAAAGGTCCGGTTTCCGTTACGAAGATCATCGACGGTGCAGAGCTGCTGATCCCGATGGCTGGCCTCATCAACAAAGAAGATGAGCTGGCGCGTCTGGCGAAAGAAGTGGCGAAGATTGAAGGTGAAATCAGCCGTATCGAGAACAAACTGGCGAACGAAGGCTTTGTCGCCCGCGCACCGGAAGCGGTCATCGCGAAAGAGCGTGAGAAGCTGGAAGGCTATGCGGAAGCGAAAGCGAAACTGATTGAACAGCAGGCTGTTATCGCCGCGCTGTAATCAAAACACAGTGATGAAAACGAAGGCCGGAGCATGCTCCGGCCTTTTTTATCTCTTACAGAAATGGTAAAGAAGGCATAATTCCCCGTGAAATACTGGCTAAGAAGCCTTTATCTGGTTGTTCTTCTTTATTGATTAAAGGAAGGTCATCCAAATCGCCCAGCAAATACGTATTTTTTGCCTGCCAGTCAATCATCCATATTTTCAGCAGTGGATAAGCCAGACCGCCCGTAATCCCGGATATCACCACCAACGCACACATGCGATAAAGCATACCGTGGTATGTTAAAGTTGAGCGAAAACGAATACGCCCATCATTCAGTGACAGGTTGCTCATAAAATGATTTCGCAACGACACCGTTAAATAACTGGTGCTAACAGCAATCCCAAAATAATAGATTAACTGCGCGATTATCATTTTACGTTGCATTTCCATAAATTGCTGTAAATTCTCAATATCATCATTTGCATACACAGAACTATCATACGCATTTAATATTTGATCGAAGATAATATAACCAGCAACAGCGAGAAAAGGTAATAAAGCTAAAAATGCGAGAATGGCATATTTTATACAATACGTAGTATCTAATTTCACCTTGAAACGATGTATACCGAAACTGGTATTGCTCCAGAGAAAACTCATTACCAGACTATATAAAGTACCATTAAAAATACCAATGGAAACAATACCAACTATTGCCATCAGAACCACAGATATAATAACACTACTTGAACTATTGGCATGTAGCATCTTTGTCGAGATAAAGAAAACAGTCCCCATCCCAATGGCCATTAAAATCGGCAAGAAAAAGGTTACCCACCAGAACCCTTTCAAAGAGCAATTAAAACTAAATCTTACGCCGTTGAGACTAGTCATCAAGGCCTGATAACGCAGTCCTTTTGCTGCCATAAATATAAGCAAAACCAACAGTGACAAAGTCAAAACACAGCCAACAAGCGGCATATCTGCTGACACTGTCATTAAGATTGCGAAATAGAAAAAAACAAAAACAAGACAACTAACAAAAACATTCCCACCGGTAATCCCATAAGAAAATCGTTGTCCGTTAACTTCCATATTAGCATAGAGATAACGCTTACATTTCATTAATGCCCATGGTAAATAGATACCTAGCGTTATAATCGTTAACAACACATTCACCACACAAATAAGAAAATATCTCTCACCTGTACCATGAAAAACAAACGAATGGGACGGAACATCCATTTCATTAATAACTTGAGCCATAAAAATCCCCTGAATTAAAAAATCCATTGATATAATTTATAGATACAGACAGTAAAATGTTCTGCCACGTTACAATACTCTTATCAGTAATAGGCTGGCAAAAACTTTATTGCTTTATAAGACGCTTGCGCACGTAAGAAGAGAGTGGTATTAAACAAATGTATAATTACTTTATTTTTATTGGGTTAAACTATGAATAACATTGCGCCGCAATCACCTGTAATGCGTCGCCTGACGTTGCAGGATAATCCTGCTATCGCCCGCGTCATTCGTCAGGTATCCGCCGAATACGGTCTTACCGCTGATAAAGGCTACACCGTCGCCGATCCGAATCTTGACGAGCTGTATCAAGTGTATAGTCAGCCTGGTCATGCATATTGGGTGGTTGAGTACGAGGGTGAAGTGGTCGGCGGCGGTGGGATTGCGCCATTAGCAGGTAGTGAATCGGACATTTGCGAACTGCAAAAGATGTATTTTCTTCCGGCTATTCGCGGTAAAGGGCTGGCGAAAAAACTGGCCTTAATGGCGATGGAGCAAGCACGAGAGATGGGCTTCAAACGCTGCTATCTGGAAACGACCGCTTTTTTAAAGGAAGCCATTGCGCTTTATGAGCATTTGGGCTTTGAGCATATCGACTATGCGCTTGGCTGCACGGGCCATGTCGATTGTGAAGTGCGGATGCTACGCGAACTCTAAAAAAATGCCCGCTAGTGTGTGCTATCGGGCATTTTAATCAATTAATTAGTGGCGAACCCCGTCATCGTCTTCATCGACAAAATCTTCATCGTCGCCGTCTTCGCCGTTGGGATCTTCAAAGTAAGTGCCCCAACCGTCGTACTCAACGTCAAATTTCTCCGCCAGCGTCATCAGTTGTTCAACCTGGGCATCGATCAGATCGGCATTCAACGCGCACTCGCTGAGGATGTCGCAGCAAATCACGATATCACCATCTTCAACTTCCAGCTCTTCTGGATCGGTCACTTCGTAACCGAGTTTAAACGCTTCAACTGCTGCTTTTTCCAGGGTTTCCAGATCGTCTGCGGAAAGATGGTGTTCGATGGTATACAGCGCGTCCGGATCGCTGCCATCTTCCAGTAATTCTTCAATAATCAAACGTGTTTCTTCACGCTGTTCTTCCAGTTGTTCCGGGTTTGCCATGGCTCATTCCTCTTAATGTCCTGCCGATACTCTTATTGTCACACACCACTGACATTGCCTCCACCTTTGTGACAAAGATTTATGCTTTAGACTTGCAAATGAATAATCATCCATATAAATTGAATTTTAATTCATTGAGGTGTTAGCCACAGGAGGGATCTATGTCCGGGTTTTATCATAAGCATTTCCTGAAATTACTCGATTTCACGCCAGCTGAACTCAACAGCCTGCTGCAGTTAGCCGCGAAGCTGAAAGCCGATAAGAAAAGCGGCAAAGAAGAAGCCAAACTCACTGGTAAAAACATCGCGCTCATCTTCGAAAAAGACTCGACCCGTACCCGATGCTCTTTCGAAGTTGCCGCATATGACCAGGGTGCTCGCGTTACTTATCTCGGCCCAAGCGGCAGTCAGATTGGTCATAAAGAGTCGATTAAAGACACTGCCCGCGTGCTGGGTCGCATGTATGACGGTATTCAGTATCGCGGCTATGGTCAGGAGATTGTCGAAACACTGGCGGAATACGCTGGCGTGCCGGTATGGAACGGCCTGACCAATGAGTTTCACCCCACGCAGTTGCTGGCGGATCTCCTCACCATGCAGGAGCATTTACCCGGTAAAGCATTCAACGAAATGACGCTGGTCTATGCAGGTGACGCACGTAACAACATGGGCAATTCGATGCTCGAAGCTGCGGCGCTTACCGGTCTGGATTTGCGTCTGGTCGCGCCACAGGCATGCTGGCCGGAAGCTGCGCTGGTTACGGAATGCCGCGCCCTGGCACAGCAAAATGGCGGGAATATTACGCTGACGGAAGATGTAGCCAAAGGAGTTGAAGGTGCTGACTTTATCTATACCGATGTATGGGTGTCGATGGGGGAAGCAAAAGAGAAATGGGCAGAACGGATTGCATTACTGCGTGATTATCAGGTGAACAGCAAGATGATGCAGTTGACCGGTAACCCGGAGGTCAAATTCCTCCACTGCCTGCCCGCGTTTCATGACGACCAGACGACGCTTGGTAAGAAAATGGCGGAAGAGTTTGGCCTACATGGCGGAATGGAAGTGACTGATGAGGTCTTCGAATCTGCCGCCAGCATTGTTTTTGATCAGGCGGAAAACCGCATGCATACCATCAAAGCGGTGATGGTCGCGACGCTCAGTAAATAATTGATATCGCTATAAAGATGCCGGGAAATACAAAAACATCCCGGCATCACATTATTTTATGCAGTAATAGTTCAATTATTCCATCCATATTTTTCTATTGCTATACGTAAATCTTCCGGAGGATTTTCATCATTCTTGTTCTAATTTTTAATTCATTAACCATCTTTTCTTCAAAAATCTTAACGACATAACCCGGATTGTTTTTTACAATTTCATTTGTTTTTTCTTCATTACCATAAACATATCCTAACTCATTA
>NZ_JAYQWM010000061.1:0-20860 GCF_036662595.1 Escherichia sp. Lx600-2
CGGTGGAGCTGCATGACAAAGTCATCGGGCATTATCTGAACATAAAACACTATCAATAAGTTGGAGTCATTACCCCTAACCCCATCATACTGGCGACCGCTGAGGCGATATTTTGCTTATCGTTTACTGTCTGAATAACTGCCCGTCGTTTAATATGTAATTCTTTATTTAACGCCTGATAAAACGGATTATCGCCGCGATAATTAAACAGGGTTTCATTTTCCCCCAGGTGCTGATGAATAATGTCGTGCCACTGTTGCCAGGCGATAAGGTGAAAATTCACAGCGGTCATTTGCAAGGTTGGGGACAGCCAACGCCGACAACGACTCATCTCTATATGAAGATGTTGACCAACCGTAATGCCTTGATCGTCAAACTGAACCTTATCACCATGCCGAAACAGACCATCAAAGTGAGTGAGTGCCAACCGACAACTGTTTGGCGCATTGTCGTACTCTTCACAAAGCAGCGTCAGCAACTGCTGGCGAGCCGGGATTGCGATATTTACCGCTCTGGCAAAGACCTGTTCAACCTGTCCTTGCCCCCGCTGCGCCAGAAAATCAGCATCCGCAGTTAGCGCCCACACACACCGTCTTTCTGGTGTGTTGATAGCAAGCCTCCCGGTTTATGCGCCTGCCGCAATCAGCAACTGCGCAATCTCTTCAAAGCCCCGTTCCCGCGCCAGTTCCAGCGGCGTTTTGCCATATTTATCGGTCAGATGCGGGCTGGCACCGTGTTCCAGCAATAACTGGACAATCGCCTGCTGTTTAATCCCGCCATCATTAAGCACAATCGCTTCCAGTAGCGGCGTCCAGCCTACATGGTTGGTCTGGTTAACGTTAATCTCCGTATGCGCCAAAAGCTCTTTTACAATACTTAAATGGCCTTTTTCACAGGCAGGCGTCAGGCCGACACCGCCAAAACGGGTTACGCAATTAAGATCGGGTTTAGCCGGTAAAATAATTCGTAGTAGCGTTAAATCATCGTTCAGACAGCTAATTAAAAAAGGATTTAAACAGGTATGATCTTGTTTATTAATATCCGCTCCGGCGTCAATTAATGCCTGAACGCAAGCATATTGCTGATATAAACTTGCCAGCGTAATTGCCGTTTTCCCCTGACGATCGCAGGTATTAATATCGACACCCAGCGCAAGGCAGGTTTTTACTTTATCGATATCACCCTGTTGTGCAGCCAATAAATATTCGGCAGGTAGATTTTTTATACTCATTCACATTCCCCTGGTTTTTGTGGCTGTTTTCGATGAATTGAGAATAGCAACGATAATCTGATAAAAGAACCCGCTTAAATTTAATTCGCCGTATTTCGCTTTTTTGTTGAATAATGTTCAACAATCTTTTCGCAGTGTGCGGTAGTGCAATATTTGTTTCTTTGACCCGATACCCTTTCACTCAATCAGGTTTTATTTCTCTATAGTCTGCACATGTAAGAGTAGCTTTCGTCCATGTCTAACCAGAGGGGAACAAGATGAACGGACTCACGGCAACGGGTGTCACCGTCGGTATTTGTGCAGGGCTTTGGCAGTTAGTGTCTTCACATGTCGGGCTCTCTCAGGGATGGGAATTATTAGGAACCATTGGCTTCGTCGCCTTTTGCAGTTTTTATGCCGCAGGCGGCGGTAAATCGGGGTTTATCAGAAGTCTGGCGGTTAATTATTCCGGGATGGTGTGGGCGTTTTTCGCCGCGCTGACTGCTGGTTGGCTGGCCTCTGTAAGTGGACTGTCCGCGTTCTGGGCGAGCGTAATTACTACCGTACCCTTCTCGGCGGTGGTGGTCTGGCAAGGGCGTTTCTGGTTACTGTCATTTATTCCCGGTGGCTTTCTCGGCATGACGCTGTTTTTTGCCAGCGGGATGAACTGGACGGTGACATTACTGGGTTTTCTGGCGGGTAACTGCGTGGGGATAATTTCAGAATATGGTGGACAAAAATTAAGCGAAGCGACGACTAAACGCGACGGGTATTAAAAGTTATTCAAAAATGATTATCTATCTTTAACCGATACCTCTACAGTCATAGCTGGAGAAATTCATATTAGATAATGGCGGGAATGGTTTAATGAACTCAATTTTTACCGAAGAGAATCTGTTGGCATTTACTACCGCTGCGCGTTTTGGCAGCTTCAGTAAAGCCGCAGAAGAGTTGGGTTTAACCACTTCCGCCATTAGCTACACCATCAAGCGAATGGAAACAGGGCTGGATGTGGTGCTGTTCACTCGCAGTACCCGCAGCATTGAGTTAACGGAGTCCGGGCGTTATTTTTTCCGCAAAGCTACCGACCTGCTGAATGATTTTCACGCCATCAAACGCAGCATCGATACTATTTCGCAGGGCATAGAAGCGCGTGTGCGCATTTGTATTAATCAGTTGCTTTATACGCCCAAACACACCGCACGCTTATTACAGGTGCTGAAAAAGCAGTTTCCTACCTGCCAGATTACCGTCACCACCGAAGTGTATAACGGCGTCTGGGATGCGATTATTAATAATCAGGCAAATATCGCTATCGGCGCACCCGACACGCTGCTGGACGGTGGCGGCATTGATTACACGGAGATTGGCGCGATTCGCTGGGCTTTTGCTATCGCCCCGGATCACCCGTTAGCCTTTGTGCCGGAACCCATCGCCGAAAGCCAACTGCGTCTCTACCCTAATATTATGGTGGAGGACACCGCGCATACGATTAATAAAAAAGTGGGCTGGTTGCTGCACGGGCAGGAGTCAATTCTGGTGCCAGATTTCAACACCAAATGTCAGTGCCAGATTTTAGGTGAAGGGATTGGTTTTTTGCCAGATTACATGGTCCGTGAGGCGATGGCGCAATCCCTGCTGGTTACCCGACAAATCCATAACCCGCGCCAGGATTCACGCATGTTACTGGCGACCCAGCACTCTGCCACCGGCCAGGTGACGCAGTGGATTAAAAAACAATTTGCGCCAAATGGCATATTAACGGGGATCTATCAGGATTTACTGCATCGGGAGAATTAATCGCTGCCAACCTCCCGATGCGCTGTGAATAGCGGTTTACATCAACCACCTGCTTTCATTACCCATTCAGAGATAAATTTATTACCCGGTACTGGCGGAGAGTACAAATAGCCCTGCAAAAAGTGAACGCCTTTACCGATCATTAAATCCGCCTGCTCCTGGGTTTCTACCCCTTCCGCCACGATACTCAGACCAGGCTTACGAGCCAGTTCGACAATATTGTCCACAATATGACCGGATATTTCGTCGACACTCGCCATTTGCACAAATGACTTATCGATCTTAATAAAATCGACCGGAAACGCCTGCAGATAACGATAGGTCGCATAACCCGTACCAAAGTCATCCAGCGCAAAGGTAATGTTGTGCTGATGAAGGCTGTCAAATATCGCTCTGGCTTCTGGCGTTACCGGAATAGGGTTACGTTCCGTTAGCTCGAGAACCAGTTTGATTTTATCGTTTCCTAATTTCTTGACCAGGTTCAGGCATTCTTTTTCAAATCCCGCGGCCAAAAAACAACCCGCCGAGACGTTGATACCAATATGGAAATTATCCGGCAGCAAATGTTTTACCGGCATTAGAATATCCGCAGTCTGTTTCATCAGTTGGCGGGTCATTATGACAATAAGACCGGATGACTCCGCCAGAGGAATAAACTGATCCGGCGGGATGATTCCCGTTTGTGGATGTTCCCAGCGGACAAGCACTTCACAGCCCGTCAGTACCCCAGTCTGCGCGCAGAAAACCGGTTGGATCCACGGTTTGAATTCATGGTTTTCCAACGCCAGACTGATGGCTTCAGGCGTGACGATATGGTGATAGTGATTATCATTAATATATCTATGACTATTACTACCCGTGGCGGATATGATCTCCGGATTGTACTGAAAGAAAATATCGCGCCAGAAAGTAATATCGCTCTGAATCCCCAGTTTCTCAAAGAGCTGTTTCTTTTGATGTGAAATTGTCTTTGCACTGCGATTTCTGTACTGTGATATTTCTGTTACAGACATTCCCTGCATCAGCAGCTTGAGTAGCAGTCGTTCTTTCTCGGATACGCTACCAGGCAATGACAAATGAACCGTTGTACCGAACTCTTGCAGAAAAACACGAAAATCACATGAATTCATGAACACACCTTTTATCTTTTATCGCTGTTCAGTATGAGTGATTACCTGTGGATTCCTGAGCACACATAAGGGGTAACCATAAACATTAGCGATGCCATTCGTATAACATCCCACATCACTATCAAGAAGATTATCTTTACCTCTGATGCTCGCTCAAAAACAGTTACGCTAAATACCTTAAAAAGGTAATCACAAGTCAAACTCAGGAGATAATCACGCAAGAATGCAATATTAAAATTCAGATACTCATTTTTGGTAATAAAGAAGTAGTTGGACTATTTCAATATTTATAATTTCCCACTACATACTGGCATCCATTCATGAGCAAAGGCGCATTATATGAATTTAACAATCCAGATCAACTGAAAATACCTCAACCTCATAAACACATAGCGTCAACATTCAATGACATAATGAGTAAAGATGTTGGTTATGCATACACGTCATTACTCTATGCCTATCCCTTAACAACCTGCCTTTTAAGACTGAATCCATTCAGCAATAGATAGCCAACATTATAACAATGACAATAAAAACAATATTTAAAACAATCAATAAAATATCACACACAGACAATTAAACCTTAAACAACAAACGGTTACATTGATTTTAGTTGATTTGCGCTACGCGTTCCCCATGAATAAAGCGTCATTTCAAATTAGCACCAATATTTACATTAAATAAGACTAAGCTTATTGAACATTCACAACAGTCCAAATGTAGGTTTTGGGCTTCAATAGTTCTTTTCTTTTTTATTATCTGTTGCCTGGCAATCATCAATCGATACTAAGGGCTTAACCGTACAGATATAACGTATCAAGAGGTAAGAGAAACCGCGCCATATGCAGACATGGCGCGGTTTTATGCAATAACAATCACGCGTCCGGGAACATCACGCTATGGCCCGGCGCTTCACGATGGAGATGAATAAAGTTAAGGTGCCGCTCGTACTGGTCAAGAATATCGGTGATCACCTGCTCTTTGCTGTAGTCCATCAGGTCGTTGCCCTGGCTGCCTTCTAACAGGAAAGTTTCCAGCCGGTAGTAAGTCGATTTACCGCTACGTGCGCGGTAGGTAAAGCCCGGCACCGAATATTGCTGCGGCCAAATCTGATAGACAAAGTTTTGCTCTTCGCCCATATGCACCAACAAATCCAGATGCCCCAACTGTTGTCCCTCTTCCGGCGGCAGGCTTTTTAGCTCCACGTACGCGCCGCGCAACCGCAACTCCTGCGCCACTTCTTCCATTGCCGGGTAACAGACCGTCTCCATCATCTGTTTAGTGTAACGCGTGCCCGGATAATTCATCAGGCGCGAGAGACGTTTTTTCCAGCTCAGGCGATCCTGAAGCCCCAGCGGTCGCGGTGCGGTATCGCGGTTGGCACTTTCACGGCGGTAATCTTCTACCTTCAGAGATTTATACAACCCCGCCATCACGAAGAAGATCACAAAGCTGAACGGCAGCCCCATAATCACCGTGGTGTTTTGCAGCGCGGATATCCCGTTGGTCATCAGCATGCCGAGCGTCAGCAGGCCAATCGCCACCGACCAGAAGACGCGCAGCCAGCCGGGGGCGTCGCTGTTGATATCTTTAAGCTGCGAGGTGAAATTCCCCAGCACCAGCGCCCCGGAGTCCGCCGAGGTCACATAAAACAGCAGGCCAGTAATGGTGGCGACGGAGGCGCTAAAGGTAAACGCCGGATACTGCGCCAGCAGGCTGTAGAAGCCGCGCTCCGGATGGACCATCGCTTCCTCGGCAAATGCCGCGCCGCCGTGGATGATTTCATACAGCGCGCTATTGCCGAACACCGAGAGCCATAACAGCGTGAAGGTAAACGGAATAATCAACGTGCCCAGCACGAACTGGCGAATGGTACGCCCACGCGAGATACGCGCCAGGAACAAGCCGACAAACGGCGACCATGCCACCCACCATGCCCAGAAGAAGAGCGTCCAGTTATTCATCCACTCAACTGGACGGTCGAAGGCAAAACTGTTGAGCGTCATGCCCATAAAGCGATTCACATAGTCGCCAACATTCAGCACCAGTGCATTAAGCAGGAACGAAGTGTCGCCCATAAACAACACGAACAGGATCAATCCCAACGCCAGCGCGACATTAAGCTCCGATAACACGCGAATGCCCTTATCGACACCGGATGTCACCGAGATAGTGGCGATTATCACCGACAAGGCGATCAGTGCCGCTTTTGCCGCCATCGAATCGGGAATATCAAACAGTACGCTCAAGCCATAGTTAAGCTGCACCACACCGATACCGAGCGTAGTGGCAATACCGAAGATAGTGCCGATCACCGCCGCGATATCCACTGAGTGACCTATCGGCCCGTTAATCCGTTTACCGAAGATCGGGTACAGTGCCGAGCGGATGGTGAGCGGCAAATTATAACGATAGCTAAAGTATCCGAGCGCCATGCCCATCAGCGCATACATCGACCAGCCGGTTAAGCCGTAGTGAAACAGCGTCCAGACCATCGCCTGACGCGCGGCCTCAATCGTCTGTCCCGCGCCTTCTGGCGGCTGCATATACTGCGTTACCGGTTCGGCTACGGAAAAGAACATCAGATCGATACCGATCCCGGCAGCAAACAGCATTGCCGCCCAACTCAGCAGGCTGAATTCCGGTTTGGATTGTTCTGGCCCGAGCTTCACCGAACCAAAACGCGAACAAGCGATACAGACCACAAAGACAATATAGAGCGTTGCCGCCAGCAGATAGTACCAACCGAAGGTTTTAGAAACCCAGTCCAGCGTGCGGCCAATCCACAGGGCCGAGAAGTCGCGAAACAGGATCGTTGTCAGGGAAAACAACAAAATCAGTCCGGCGGAGGTGTAAAACACCACCGGATTGATTTTGTCCTTTTCCCTGCTGTGTGAAAGGTCTGTCATCCAGTATCCCCACTGTTATTGTTACCATTTAAAATCAAATTCGTAACAATTAAGACACATTTTATATTGAACGTCCAATCAATAACCGCTTTAATAGATAAACAACGCTGATGAATGGAGTGGCGAAAATGCCCAAATTGGGGATGCAGTCGATCCGGCGCAGACAACTGATCGACGCCACACTGGAAGCAATAAATGAAGTGGGCATGCACGATGCAACGATCGCGCAGATCGCCCGCCGTGCAGGCGTTTCTACGGGGATCATCAGCCACTATTTCAGGGACAAAAATGGTCTGCTGGAAGCAACCATGCGCGATATCACCAGTCAGCTGCGTGACGCGGTTTTGAATCGATTACATGCACTTCCGCAGGGCAGTGCAGAGCAGCGATTACAGGCGATTGTTGGCGGAAACTTCGATGAAACGCAGGTGAGCAGTGCGGCGATGAAAGCCTGGCTGGCGTTCTGGGCCAGCAGTATGCATCAGCCGATGCTCTATCGTTTACAGCAGGTCAGCAGCCGCCGCTTGCTGTCGAATCTGGTGAGCGAGTTTCGCCGCGAATTGCCGCGCCACCAGGCACAGGAAGCGGGCTACGGCCTTGCCGCGCTGATTGACGGATTATGGCTGCGCGCGGCACTGAGCGGCAAACCGCTGGATAAACCTCTCGCACACTCGCTGACCCGTCACTTTATTACTCAGCATTTACCCACCGATTAACCGAGGAGACGTGATGTCCCGAATGGCAGAACAGCAGCTTTATATACATGGTGGTTATACCTCCGCCACCAGCGGTCGCACCTTCGAGACCATTAACCCGGCCAACGGTAACGTGCTGGCGACCGTGCAGGCCGCCGGGCGTGAGGATGTCGATCGCGCCGTGAAGAGTGCCCAACAGGGGCAAAAAATCTGGGCGGCGATGACCGCTATGGAACGCTCGCGTATTCTGCGTCGGGCCGTTGATATTCTGCGTGAACGCAATGACGAACTCGCAAAACTGGAAACCCTCGACACCGGAAAAGCATATTCGGAAACCTCAACCGTCGATATCGTTACCGGTGCGGACGTGCTGGAGTACTACGCCGGGCTGATCCCGGCGCTGGAAGGCAGCCAGATCCCGTTGCGTGAGACGTCATTTGTTTATACCCGCCGCGAACCGCTGGGCGTGGTGGCGGGGATTGGCGCATGGAACTACCCGATCCAGATTGCCCTGTGGAAATCCGCCCCGGCGCTGGCGGCAGGCAACGCAATGATTTTCAAACCGAGCGAAGTCACCCCGCTTACCGCGTTAAAGCTGGCTGAAATTTACAGCGAAGCGGGCCTGCCGGACGGCGTATTTAACGTGTTGCCGGGCGTGGGCGCGGAGACCGGGCAATATCTGACCGAGCATCCGGGCATTGCCAAAGTGTCATTTACCGGCGGTGTCGCCAGCGGCAAAAAAGTGATGGCTAACTCGGCGGCCTCTTCCCTGAAAGAAGTGACCATGGAACTGGGCGGTAAATCACCGCTGATCGTTTTCGATGATGCGGATCTCGATCTCGCCGCCGATATCGCCATGATGGCAAACTTCTTCAGCTCCGGTCAGGTGTGTACCAATGGCACCCGCGTCTTCGTTCCGGCGAAATGCAAAGCCGCATTTGAACAAAAGATTCTGGCGCGCGTTGAGCGCATTCGCGCGGGCGACGTTTTCGATCCGCAAACTAACTTCGGCCCGCTGGTCAGCTTCCCGCATCGCGATAACGTGCTGCGCTATATCGCCAAAGGCAAAGAGGAAGGCGCGCGCGTACTGTGCGGCGGCGATGTACTGAAAGGCGATGGCCTCGATAACGGCGCATGGGTCGCGCCGACTGTGTTCACCGATTGCAGCGACGATATGACCATCGTGCGTGAAGAGATCTTCGGGCCAGTGATGTCCATTCTGACCTACGAGTCGGAAGACGAAGTCATTCGCCGCGCTAACGATACCGACTACGGCCTGGCGGCGGGAATCGTGACGGCGGACCTGAACCGCGCGCATCGCGTCATTCATCAGCTGGAAGCGGGTATTTGCTGGATCAACACCTGGGGCGAATCCCCGGTAGAGATGCCCGTTGGCGGCTACAAACACTCCGGCATTGGTCGCGAGAACGGCGTGATGACGCTCCAGAGTTACACCCAGGTGAAGTCCATCCAGGTTGAGATGGCTAAATTCCAGTCCATATTCTAACCAGGAGGTTTATTTGCAATTTGACTACATCATTATTGGTGCCGGCTCAGCCGGCAACGTTCTCGCTACCCGTCTGACTGAAGATCCGAATACCTCCGTGCTGCTGCTTGAAGCGGGCGGCCCGGACTATCGCTTTGACTTCCGCACCCAGATGCCCGCTGCCCTGGCATTCCCGCTACAGGGTAAACGCTACAACTGGGCCTATGAAACGGAACCTGAACCGTTTATGAATAACCGCCGCATGGAGTGCGGACGCGGTAAAGGCCTGGGTGGATCGTCGCTGATCAACGGCATGTGCTACATCCGTGGCAACGCGCTGGATCTCGACAACTGGGCGAAAGAACCCGGCCTGGAGAACTGGAGCTATCTCGACTGCCTGCCCTACTATCGCAAGGCCGAGACGCGCGATATTGGTGATAACGACTATCACGGCGGTGATGGCCCGGTGAGCGTCACCACCTCCAAACCCGGCGTCAATCCGCTGTTTGAAGCGATGATTGAAGCGGGCGTGCAGGCGGGCTACCCGCGCACGGACGATCTCAACGGCTATCAGCAGGAAGGTTTTGGCCCGATGGATCGCACCGTCACGCCGCAGGGCCGTCGCGCCAGTACCGCGCGCGGTTATCTCGATCAGGCCAAATCGCGCCCTAACCTGACCATTCGTACTCACGCTATGACCGATCACATCATTTTTGACGGCAAACGCGCGGTGGGCGTCGAGTGGCAGGAAGGCGACAGCACCATTCCAACCCGCGCGACAGCGAATAAAGAGGTGCTGTTATGTGCAGGTGCGATCGCCTCTCCGCAGATCCTGCAACGTTCCGGCGTGGGTAGCGCTGAACTGCTGGCGGAGTTTGATATTCCGCTGGTGCATGAATTACCCGGCGTCGGCGAAAATCTTCAGGATCATCTGGAGATGTATCTGCAATATGAGTGCAAAGAACCGGTTTCCCTCTACCCTGCCCTGCAGTGGTGGAATCAGCCGAAAATCGGTGCGGAGTGGCTGTTTGGCGGCACCGGCGTTGGTGCCAGCAACCACTTTGAAGCAGGCGGATTTATTCGCAGCCGAGAGGAATTTGCGTGGCCGAATATTCAGTACCATTTCCTGCCAGTAGCGATTAACTATAACGGCTCGAATGCAGTGAAAGAGCACGGCTTCCAGTGCCACGTCGGATCGATGCGCTCGCCAAGCCGTGGGCATGTGCGGATTAAATCCCGCGACCCGCACCAGCATCCGGCGATTCTGTTTAACTACATGTCGCACGAGCAGGACTGGCAGGAGTTCCGCGACGCAATTCGCATCACCCGCGAGATCATGCATCAACCGGCGCTGGATCAGTATCGTGGCCGCGAAATCAGCCCCGGTGTCGAATGCCAGACGGATGAGCAGCTCGATGAGTTCGTGCGTAACCACGCCGAAACCGCGTTTCATCCGTGCGGTACCTGCAAAATGGGTTATGACGAGATGGCTGTGGTTGACGGCGAAGGCCGCGTACACGGGCTGGAAGGCCTGCGCGTGGTGGATGCGTCAATTATGCCGCAAATTATCACCGGCAATTTGAACGCCACGACGATTATGATTGGCGAGAAAATAGCGGATATGATTCGCGGGAAGGATGCGTTGCCGAGGAGCACGGCGGGATATTATGTGGCAAATGGGATGCCGGTGAGAGCGAAAAAAATGAGTCGTGATTTGAACTGACTCAGGAACCGATCAGATTGAGAGTTACCGTTCCAGGTATGGGGACAGAATCGTTATATAAAACATAGGGGTAACTCTCATGCTTCATATCCAGTATTCATGATGCTGGTTTTTTGCTGATATTTACCCCGAACATTCCTGATACAGACTATTAATACAACCTTATCTGCGACAGGTTTTATTTTCTGGATATATTATGAATGAACAAATCAAACAGGATATCGATCTGATTGAGATTTTATTTTATCTGAAGAAAAAGATTCGTGTTATCCTTTTTATTATGGCTATCTGTATGGCTATGGTGCTGTTGTTTCTGTATATCAATAAAGATAATATAAAAGTGAGTTACAGCCTAAAAATAAACCAGACAACGCCAGGCATACTTGTTAACTGTGATAGCAATAATAACTTTGCCTGTCAGACCACAATGACTGAAGATGTTATTCAGCGAATTACTACATTTTTTCACACCAGCCCAGATGTCAAGAACAGAGAAATAAAGCTGGAATGGTCAGGAGATAAGAGAGATTTACCAACTGCTGAAGCGGAAATATCTCGCGTGCAGGCGTCTATTATCAAATGGTATGCGTCAGAATACCATAATGGCAGGCAAGTTCTCGATGAGATACAAACGCCTTCAGCAATTAACAGTGAGCTTTATACAAAAATGATATACCTGACCAGGAACTGGTCATTGTATCCGAACGGTGATGGCTGTGTAACTATAAGCTCACCAGAAATAAAAAATAAATACCCTGCTGCCATTTGCCTGGCTCTGGGATTTTTTCTAAGCATTGTAATTTCTGTAATGTTTTGCCTTGTTAAAAAAATGGTAGATGAATACCAACAAAACTCTGGGCAGTAATAAACAGCATTCTGATAGAGAGTGCCTGTATAAAGCTGAAGTGACAATGACCGGGAAGGGAACCCGTTTTCAGGAATGGATGCCTGTCTTTTTCACTGTAAATATCCTGGCATTAGTAATGCCAGGATATTTACAGAAGAGGAGCATAACCATGACGGAACGGGGTTAAGTCAGGTTGCCCTTAACGCTATTCAAACCTCGTATGCCGCCTTCAGGTTTATGTCCAGACTTCATACCTCTCTCAGCAATCCTCAATAATCAGATACACCGCTTTCACCGGACCATGAACCCCGACGACTTTGATAAGCTCAATGTCCGCCGTTGAGCTGGGACCACTGATGATGTTAATACATGACGGCATTCGTTCACCGGCCTGCGCTTTCTGATGCAATTTTTCTGCGAGTTGCGCTACACGCGGCAGGATTGTGCTTTTACGCAGGATAAAAAGAGATGATTCCGGGAGCAGGCTCAATGAACGCCCGCGCTCGGCGGCGGAAAAAAGAACCACGCCTCCCGATTCGGTTAAACCATAGTCAGCATACACGACACCCACTTTAGCCTGCTCTGCCTGCGAGATATTCTCGGCACCTTTCGCCGGATCCCAAACAACGGCATTGCATTCCTGCTGCAAACGTTCGCTAATCCCTAATTCCTCCAGCCTCGTGTCACCGCTAATCACGACCGACTGATCTCCCAGCTCTTTACACAGTCGTATTGCAGCTTCTGCCGCCTTCGCCTCGCTGGTCAGTTCACAGCGCGTCAACATAACATCGCTGGCAAACTGAATAAACGCGTCACAGCGCTGCTGTTGGTTAAGTTCGGTAAGCCGCTCGTTAGCATAGTTGTTAAGCGGCGCATCTTCTGCTTGCGGTTCAAGTCGCAGCGGGCGACCCAGTGCCTGAGCAACGTTATTCAAAAATTCGCCTCGATTATCCATTCTTTTTCTCCTGCGCCTGATGTTTCTTAAACCAACTACGGAAACTCTCTCCGTCAGCTTCAGGAAGATCGCGTGCTTCCATCCAGTCGCTAATCGCGCCAAATTTGAGTGGTGTTTTGCCGCCATTGATAAACCAGCTTGCCGCATGAGCGCCGGCCATCATCCCGACTTTCCACAATCCTGGATGACTATTGGCATAAGCGAACATTTTTATCGCCCGTTGCTCTGCTTTTGCGGTGATCCCTTTTTCAGCCATCACCCGACGATGACGCAAAATCAGTTTTGACAGCGGAATACGCACTGGACACACGTTGTCACAAGCTGTGCATAAAGAGCAGGCGTAGGGTAAATCTTTATAATCTTTATAGCCGCCAAGTAGCGGAGAAATCACCGCACCAATTGGCCCTGGATAAATAGAGCCATATCCATGACCGCCAATATGGCGATATGCCGGACAAGTATTCATACAAGCCCCGCAGCGAATACAGCGCAGCACATCCCGAAATTCAGAGGCCAGCACCTCAGAACGCCCGTTATCGACAATAACCAGATGAAACTCTTCAGGACCATCAACGTGCCCCGCTTCGCGCGGTCCTGTCAGCCAGGTGTTGTATCCCGTCAAACGTGCACCAACGGCACTGCGCGCCAGCATGGTGATCAATACATCTACCTCGGCAAACGTGGGGGCAATACGCTCCATTCCCATCACTGCAATATGCGTTTTAGGCAGCGTGGTACACATTCGCGCATTACCTTCATTGGTCACCAGGCATACCGAACCGGTCTCTGCCACCGCGAAATTACAGCCGGTAATACCTATTTCAGCACTGAGGAAATCTTCGCGGATTTTTTGCCGGATGAATAAGGTCATTGCTTCAGGCGTTTCCGACCCCTCATAGCCCAGACGTTCGTGTAGCACTCGACGGATCTGATGGCGATCTTTATGAATTGCCGGGACCACAACATGAGATGGCGGATCTTGATCCAGCTGGAGAATATATTCACCCAGATCGGTTTCAATCACCTGAATGCCAGCATCCTGCAACACATGATTGACACCAATCTCTTCGGTCACCATCGATTTAGATTTCACCACCTTCCGGGCATTTTTGCGTTGGGCAACCTGTAAAATGTAGCGGGTAGCGTCTTCTTTGGTTTTTGCAAAATAGACGTGACCGCCGTTTTGCGTCACTTTTTCTGAGAGCTGGTACAGATAAGCGTCGAGATTACTCAGAACATGATCACGTATCTGGGCGGCCCGATCGCGCCACTCCTCCCAGTGCCCCAATTCATCGACCATTTTTTGCCGATTTGCCCCAATACGCTGCTGCGCGTTTGCCACCGCTTTGCGCATGATCGGATCTTCAATTTGCTGACGGATGCGTGTCTTAAAATCTGTATTACTGGTTTTGATCGACATCTTTATATCCTCAGCGGCTCATCAACACTTCAGCAATATGCATCACTTTGACTTTCTGCCCTTCCCGTTGTAATCGCCCACTGATGTTCAGCAGGCAACTCACGTCAGCACCTATTAAATACTCAGGGCGGACTTCCATCAGGTGCGCAACCTTTTCTTTCACCATCTCGCCGGATATTTCGGCCATTTTGACCGAGAACGTGCCGCCAAATCCGCAGCAGGTATCCTGTTCAGCAAAGGTCAACAGCTCCAGTCCACGCACATTTTTCAGCAGCGTAAGTGGCTCGTCCTTCACCCCCAACTTACGGGCCAGGCTACAAGATGGGTGATACACCGCTCTCCCTTGCAAACTGGCACCTACATCGACTACCCCTAATTTATTAACAATAAAAGAGGTGAGATCCTGCATACGCGCGGCAACCTTTGCGGCACGTGATGCCCATTCAGGTTCATCCGCCAGATACATCGGGTAACTTTTTACGGCATAGGTGCAGGAGCCAGCCGGTGAAATAATGGGATCATCGTTATCCTCCAGTGCGGCGATCAGATTTTTCATCCCTGGAATAGCTTCTTTGATATAACCGCTATTGATCGCAGGCTGACCGCAGCATCCCTGTTTCTCCGGGAAATTTACGCGACAGCCGAGTTTTTCCAGTAGCAGCACGGAGTCTCGTGCCATTCTTGATTTCAGGGCGTCACCAATACAGGTGACAAAGAAATTGACATTCACAACTAATACTCCATTACTTCATGCCCATTTATGCCCGATGTTTCCCCCCCACCGGGGGAGCAATCATCAATAAATATGGCGTTCTTTTTTAATTGGCTAGCAACATACCACTCCTCATTTGTATGACAAATGATAATCTTTCATCCAAACTTCAAATGCAATAACTAATTTTATTTCTTTCGGCATCGCTCACATTTTATGGGGAAATCGACGATCATTTTTAGCATAAGAAATCCATTTAAAAATGGCTACATCCCTTATACCTATTCAGAGCTACTTATTCAGGGGTTATTGAGATATACACTGATGGTGTACAAAAAAATCACCGACAATAATCACGTATCGAGTAATAGTCGGGATTTTATTTAATTGAAGCAATTTAGTTTGCATTTTTATTTAAAAACTGAGCAAGAGTCCATCAGAAAAAAATATATAAAGCCCAAACCACCGTTGGAAATAGAAATAGTTGAAAGGCTCACAACTCCCGGAATGCGGATTATCTTTGCCCTGATTTCTGGCGGTTTTATTCAGGGTGCAAGCTGTCTGACCCTTTCCCGATATTCTCCCGGAGTACAACCAAACTCGCGGACAAACGCCTTGTGAAAAGATGATTCACTGGCATAGCCTACTGACTCAGCGATCACCACAACAGGGAGCATTTCCCGGGAAAACATCTGGGCCGCTATTTGTAGACGCAACTTTGTTAATACAGCCAGCGGCGTGGTTCCGGAAACATCACGGAAAAGCTGGGCAAAACTTGCCCGGGACATGTGGGCGATGCTGGCCAGCGATTCGACGGTCCAGGCGTGTCCTGGCATTTCCAGCATTTGCTGTATTACCGCACCAAGACGTGGATGCAGAAGCAAACTGAGAATGTTTTTCTCAGTATTAACCTGTGCAATCCACTCACGCACCGCGAGGGTAAAGAATGTAGCGCAGATCTGGCTACACAGTGCATCCACTCCCGGCATTGCCGATCTGGATTCCTGTTGTAAAAACGGGATCGCCTCCCTCAGCCAGTTATATTCCACGCTGTGGTTAACCGGTGCTAAAAACAGCGTTTCCGGCAAAGACGTTAAAAAATAACGTGCCGAATGTTGCAGCCGAAGAGTACCACAGACAATACAGGTCGATTCATTATCGACATGACTCAGGCGATGAGCTGAATTTTGTGGTAGCAGGACCACATTTCCCGGGCGTAATGTAAAAATCTCTCCCGTCGGCATTTCCAGCTTCGCCGCTCCTTGCGTTAACGCATGCCAACGAATAACCGATAATTCCCCGGCACCATGTGGAAGCTGCCAGTCACTTCCTAACACGCAATTCTTATCGATCGTTCCTTGTGGAGCGTTAAGCATCAACAAACGGCTAAGGGCATCCATATCAGACTCCTGAGTGGTTTTTGATTACAAACACCAACAATCTTAGTAAATAACTAATCTAATACCATCAAATAGTTAATCGTGATTTTTGTTTTGTGATTCTGATTAAGAAAAAGAAAATACCAGACGATAAGACAAAATATCAAGCGTTGTGAAGAAATGTTATTTGCTCTTTTGCGTCTATAGTCATGATGTCAAATGAACGCGTTTCGACAGGAAATCATCATGAATAAATATCAGGCAGTGATTATTGGTTTTGGCAAGGCTGGAAAAACATTAGCCGTCACGCTGGCAAAAGCAGGTTGGCGTGTGGCTCTCATCGAACAATCAAATGCAATGTATGGCGGGACCTGTATTAATATCGGCTGCATCCCAACCAAAACATTGGTTCATGACGCACAGCAGCACACAGATTTTGTCCGTGCCATACAGCGTAAAAATGAAGTGGTTAATTTTTTACGTAATAAGAATTTTCATAATCTTGCAGATATGCCCAATATCGACGTGATCAACGGCCAGGCGGAGTTTATCAATAATCATAGCCTGCGTGTTCATCGGCCTGAGGGAAATCAGGAGATTCATGGCGAGAAAATTTTTATTAATACTGGTGCACAAACCGTGGTTCCGCCAATTCCTGGAATTATCACCACGCCTGGTGTATATGACAGCACCGGATTACTTAATCTAAAAGAATTGCCTGGGCATTTAGGTATTTTGGGCGGCGGATATATTGGCGTTGAGTTCGCCTCTATGTTCGCTAATTTTGGCAGCAAGGTAACCATTTTAGAAGCAGCTTCGCTGTTTTTGCCTCGGGAAGATCGGGATATTGCTGATAATATCGCGACGATTTTACGCGATCAGGGCGTCGATATTATCCTCAATGCCCATGTGGAGCGAATCTGTCACCATGAAAATCAAGTGCAAGTGCATAGCGAGCACGCCCAACTGGCGGTGGATGCACTGTTAATAGCTTCCGGTCGTCAACCGGCTACCGCTTCGTTACATCCAGAAAATGCCGGTATCGCAGTAAACGAGCGCGGGGCAATTGTCGTTGACAAGCGATTACATACCACCGCAGACAATATTTGGGCGATGGGAGATGTTACCGGCGGGCTGCAATTTACTTACATATCACTGGATGATTACCGCATTGTACGTGATGAGTTACTGGGTGAAGGCAAACGTAGTACTGATGATCGGAAAAATGTGCCTTATTCCGTATTTATGACACCGCCCCTGTCCAGGGTTGGTATGACAGAAGAACAAGCCAGAGAGAGTGGTGCTGATATTCAGGTGGTGACATTGCCTGTAGCTGCAATTCCGCGCGCCAGAGTGATGAACGATACCCGTGGGGTATTAAAAGCGATTGTTGATAATAAAACCCAACGTATATTAGGGGCATCACTGCTGTGTGTTGACTCCCACGAGATGATTAATATAGTGAAAATGGTGATGGATGCCGGGCTGCCTTATAGCATATTACGCGATCAGATATTTACTCATCCGTCGATGAGCGAATCACTCAATGATCTATTTTCATTAGTCAAATAAACTCAAAATCAGACGCCAGAACAAATATTCTGGCGTCTCAGAGAAAAGAATCTTATTAATTCCCTGTTACTCTATAACTTCTTAATCACTTCATTGATGGTATTTTATATGTTTAAAAAATCCGTTTTATTTGCAACACTATTATCTGGCGTTATGGCATTTTCCACCAATGCAGATGATAAAATAATTCTGAAACATATCAGCGTCTCGTCAGTATCAGCATCACCGACAGTTCTGGAGGATGCCATTGCTGATATAGCCAGAAAATATAATGCTTCATCCTGGAAAGTCACATCGATGCGAATTGATAATAATTCAACCGCAACAGCAGTATTGTATAAATAAGGATGTTCACAATGGAAAAATACCTGCACCTGTTAAGTCGGGGAGATAAAATTGGCCTGACATTGATTCGTCTGAGTATTGCGATTGTTTTTATGTGGATTGGGTTATTAAAGTTTGTCCCTTACGAGGCAGACAGCATTACACCATTCGTCGCAAACAGTCCACTAATGTCGTTCTTTTATGAACACCCGGAAGACTATAAACAGTATCTGACTCACGAAGGCGAATACAAACCAGAAGCAAGGGCATGGCAATCGGCCAATAATACCTATGGTTTTTCCAACGGTCTTGGCGTCGTGGAGGTGATTATTGCTCTGCTGGTTTTGGCTAATCCTGTCAATCGCTGGTTAGGTTTATTGGGAGGGCTGATGGCATTTACCACACCGTTGGTAACACTCTCATTTTTAATCACCACCCCGGAGGCATGGGTACCCGCATTGGGTGACGCTCATCATGGTTTCCCTTATTTATCCGGTGCTGGTCGCTTGGTATTGAAAGATACTCTGATGTTGGCAGGTGCTGTCATGATAATGGCAGATTCGGCGCGGGAAATTCTTAAACAACGCAGTAATGAATCCAGTTCAACGTTAAAAACTGAATATTGATAATCCGAACACTGTCTGTTGTTCACTTTTTCAGGCGTCAGGCCCCCTTTCTGATGATGAAGCCTGACGCCATATTACCGGAGATATGACAGAGTGAAGATCAATATCACTCCCCTGTTAAAAGATTCTTGTCGTCTCAGGTAAAATACATGATTAATATCAATCATGTATTTTTACAGCAAGACAACCACGAACAAATTCAGGATTAAAATGTTTTACCGACTCCCCAACATAACCCAAATCAAGCGAACTAATTTGTGCCATTTCTTTCTCTGTCAGTGAGAAATCCCAGATAGCAAAATTTTCTTCGATACGCTGTTGATGTGTCGATTTCGGAATAACGACCACTCCCCGTTGAATATTCCAACGCAGAATGACTTGAGAAATCGATTTTTGATGGGCATCTGCAATACTCTGAAGCAGATTATTTTCAAAGGGTTTATGTCGTCCACCACCTAACGGAGCCCATGCTTCAGGCTGTACGTTATAATACTTCATGGTTGCCAGCGCCTCTGGTTGGGCAAAATAGGGATGCAACTCGACCTGGTTGACCATCGGTTTAACTCTTACCGTTTCACAAAAGTTCGCCAGAACATGAGGATAGAAATTGGAAACCCCAATCGCTTTTAATTTGCCCTCTTCATAGGCATCTTCGAGTGCACGCCACGCACTGAAATAATCGCGCATAGCCTGATGCAATAAATAGAGGTCGAAGTATTCTAGTCCCGATTTTTTTAATGATGCTTCAATACCTGCTGCTGCCGTATCCTGATTCAACATATCCTGCACCCACAATTTAGACGTTAAAAATAACTCTTCTCGGGTACATAAACCTTCGGATATAGCTTCACGAACGGCTTCACCGACGGCATCTTCATTACCGTATACCGCTGCAGTGTCGATGAGTCGATACCCCGTGCGGATAGCGTTCAACACTGACTGTTTGCACACGTTTTTATCGGTAACCTGAAAAACACCAAATCCCATCATCGGCATTTTCAGATTGTTACTTAATACGGAAAATTCCACTGTCAGTCCCTCCATTAGGCATGAACAATGAGTCTACGTTAAAACGTAACCTCAAATTAGTATGTGGATTTTGATATCACTTATGCAAAAAATTCATTAATAATGTAGGACTGAAACCTCTCTATTTTCGGGGCAACGAAGCAGACGCTACCAGTGCTTTTGCCTTGGGCCTTGCTGTTTTTGATACACTTAGGGCCCAGGGCATAACGAAAATGTGCGATATGACAAAGAATTAACGGAGAATGTGATGATCAGGCAGAAGATTCTACAGCAGCTCCTGGAGTGGATTGAGTGCAATCTTGAGCACCCTATTTCAATCGAAGATATCGCACAGAAATCTGGCTACAGCAGACGCAACATCCAGCTTCTGTTCCGAAATTTCATGCATGTGTCTTTGGGAGAATACATTCGCAAACGAAGGCTTTGTCGTGCCGCCATTCTTGTCCGGCTCACCGCGAAATCTATGCTTGATATTGCACTCTCTTTGCATTTTGATTCACAGCAGTCATTCAGCCGCGAATTTAAAAAGTTATTCGGCTGCTCTCCCCGTGTATACCGCCACCGTGATTATTGGGATCTCGTAAATATCTTCCCTTCTTTTTTAATACGTCAACAGCAAAAGACGGAGTGTAGATTAGTCAACTTTCCTGAGACACCTATTTTTGGCAATTCATTTAAATATGATATTGAAGTGTCGAATAAATCACCGGATGAAGAAGTCAAACTGCGACGTCATCATTTAGCCAGATGTATGAATAATTTTAAGACGGATATCTATTTCGTCTCCACGTTTGAACCGTCAACAAAATCGGTCGATTTGCTCACGGTTGAAACTTTTGCCGGTACGGTATGTGAATATGCTGACATGCCAAAAGAGTGGACAACGACCCGAGGACTTTATGCCTCTTTCCGTTATGAAGGAAACTGGGAAAATTATCCTGACTGGGTGCGTAACATCTATCTGATTGGATTTGCCCCTATATTTCCAGACATCTGTTATCACTTAACCCATTACAAGCCCGCTGCCGCAGATATTCCCGTGG
>NZ_JAYQWM010000062.1:0-20268 GCF_036662595.1 Escherichia sp. Lx600-2
GCTGATAGAAACAGAAGCCACTGGAGCACCTCAAAAACACCATCATACACTAAATCAGTAAGTTGGCAGCATCACCGTCGGCGCGATGCTTTTCAATTAATATCGCTGGCATACCCGCAGAACCGCCAAGATACTTGCTGATATCGCCCGGCATTCTGACGGGTTTGAAAATCAATTTTTTTACTACCGTCTCTTTTTGGTAGCACTTTTCCCAGACTGCAGAAAATGAGTGGTTTTCAAGTTGTTCAATAAAGCCCGGAGCAACTTCAGGATTAATATATGTTTCGTGATAGAAAACTTTATGTCCTTCCAGCGCCCCCCAGCCGGTGATGCGATAGAGTTCAGTTGATGGCGTCACTGCAATCAGTGGCGCGAGCGTCTCGGGAATATCGCTGGTACGGTTTTTCTCGGTAAACCCCCAGGAAGGCTCTCGCCCTTGCTCAATTGCGGCCCGCTGAAAGCTCGCCGACAGCTCCGGACTGTAATTAAATCGCGGCTGGGTCACGAACCACCCCTTACGATCCTTACGGAAGATTTTGGATTCTGCCTCGAGGTTCAACAACGCCTGGCGCAGCGTCATACGTTTAATGCCCAGCAGTTCTCCCAGCTCTCTTTCTGAAGGGAGTTTTCCACCCGGCGTGGTGATGCCATCTTTCAACCACCGATCCAGTTTCTCTTTTGCATTTTCTACGGTGGATTGATTCTCCGCCATTGTTTAATCCTTTTGGTTTAAACCAGATGAAGCATCTTACGCTTACGCCAAAAAAGAAAGCAATTAACGGCGTATGACTTTGCAGATAATTGTGACAAAGCTCTCTATTGACGTAACCACAGACTTATAAGGGAGATACTCGCATTGGTGTGCGCTCACGACAGGCAAAAAAAAACCTGCCATCGCTGGCAGGTTTTTTATGACTAAAAAACGAAATTAATCGTCTTTCGGTGCGCGGTTGGCGCGACGACGATCGTTTTCCGTCAGGTGACGTTTACGAATACGGATAGAGGTCGGAGTCACTTCTACCAGTTCGTCATCATCGATGAACTCCAGAGCTTGTTCCAGAGTCATGCGGATAGGCGGAACCAGAACAACGGCTTCGTCAGTACCGGAAGCACGCATGTTGGTCAGTTTCTTACCGGTCAGGCAGTTTACAGTCAGGTCGTTAGAGCGGCTATGAATACCGATAATCTGACCTTCGTAAACTTCTGCACCGTGACCGAGGAACAGCTTACCGCGATCCTGCAGACCGAACAGCGCGAACGCTACCGCTTTACCCTGACCGTTAGAGATCAGTACACCGTTCTGACGCTGACCCACTTCACCCGGACGTACGTCGTCGTAGTGGCTGAAGGTGGAGTACAGCAGACCAGTACCGGAAGTCATGGTCATGAACTCAGAACGGAAGCCAATCAGACCACGGCTTGGGATCACGTAGTCGAGACGTACGCGGCCTTTACCGTCTGGATTCATGTTTTTCAGGTCGCCTTTACGTTCGCCCAGCGCCTGCATTACAGAACCCTGATGCTGTTCTTCAACGTCCAGCGTCACGTTTTCGTAAGGCTCTTGTTTACGACCGTCGATTTCACGGAAGATTACTTTCGGACGGGATACCGCCAGTTCAAAACCTTCACGACGCATGTTTTCGATAAGAACAGACAGGTGCAGTTCGCCACGACCAGAAACGCGGAACGCATCGGCGTCTTCGGTTTCTTCTACGCGCAGCGCAACGTTGTGTACCAGTTCTTTGTTCAGACGATCCAGGATCTGACGAGACGTTACGAACTTACCTTCTTTACCGCAGAACGGCGAGGTGTTAACGCAGAAGAACATAGAAACGGTCGGCTCATCAACGGAGAGTGCCGGCAGCGCTTCCACATTTTGCGTGTCGCAAACGGTATCAGAAATATTCAGTTCGCCCAGGCCCGTGATCGCTACGATATCGCCAGCTTCCGCCAGATCGGTTTCGATACGTTCCAGACCGAGGTGGCCCAGCACTTTACCGACTTTCGCGTTGCGGGTTTTGCCTTCGCTATCGATGATAGTAACCTGCTGGTTCGGCTTCACTTTACCGCGCTTGATGCGGCCAATGCCGATAACGCCAACATAGCTGTTGTAATCGAGCTGAGAAATCTGCATCTGGAACGGACCGTCAAGGTCAACGTCCGGCGCAGGAACGTGGTCAACAATCGCCTGATACAGCGGGGTCATGTCTTCCGCCATATCTTCGTGGTCCAGACCCGCGATACCGTTCAGCGCAGAAGCGTAAACGATCGGGAAGTCCAGCTGCTCGTCGGTCGCGTCGAGGTTAACGAACAGATCGAATACCTGATCCACAACCCAATCAGGACGCGCGCCAGGGCGGTCAACTTTGTTGATAACAACAATCGGCTTCAGGCCGTAAGCAAACGCTTTTTTGGTTACGAAGCGCGTTTGCGGCATCGGGCCGTCAAATGCGTCAACCACCAGCAGCACTGAGTCTACCATGGACATTACACGTTCAACTTCACCACCGAAGTCGGCGTGCCCCGGGGTATCAACGATGTTGATACGGTAATCATTCCATTTGATAGCGGTGTTTTTCGCGAGGATGGTAATCCCACGCTCTTTCTCCAAATCGTTGGAGTCCATCACGCGCTCTTGGGTTTCGGCACGAGAGTCGAACGTACCGGATTGTTGGAGCAGCTTGTCTACCAGGGTGGTTTTACCATGGTCTACGTGCGCGATGATGGCGATATTACGCAATTTTTCGATCACAACTTTGCCTCAGGCATTAGAAATAGCGCGTTATTGTACACGGATTAATCGCACTACAAAACAGGATCACAAACATCCTCCGCAAACAAGTATTGCAGAGTCCCTTTGTGATCGCTTTCACGGAGCATAAAAAGGGTTATCCAAAGGTCATTGCACCAATATGGTGCTTAATGTTTCCATTGAAGCACTATATTGGTGCAACATTCACATCATGGTGCAGCCCTTTTGCACGATGTTAAGCATGATAACGCCTTTTAGGGGCAATTTAAAAGTTGGCACAGTTTTCGCTTTATCTTTTTTACGGCGACACGGCCAAAATAATTGCAGATTTCGTTACCACGACGACAATGACCAATCCAGGAGAGTTAAAGTATGTCCGCTGAACACGTACTGACGATGCTGAACGAGCACGAAGTGAAGTTTGTTGATTTGCGCTTCACCGATACCAAAGGTAAAGAACAGCACGTCACTATCCCTGCTCATCAGGTGAATGCTGAATTCTTCGAAGAAGGCAAAATGTTTGACGGCTCCTCGATTGGCGGCTGGAAAGGCATTAACGAATCCGACATGGTGCTGATGCCAGACGCATCCACCGCAGTGATTGACCCGTTCTTCGCCGACTCCACCCTGATTATCCGTTGCGACATCCTTGAACCTGGCACCCTGCAAGGCTATGACCGTGACCCGCGCTCCATCGCGAAGCGCGCTGAAGATTACCTGCGTTCTACTGGCATTGCCGACACCGTACTGTTCGGGCCAGAACCTGAATTCTTCCTGTTCGATGACATCCGTTTCGGATCATCTATCTCCGGTTCTCATGTTGCTATCGACGATATCGAAGGCGCATGGAACTCCTCCACCCAATATGAAGGTGGTAACAAAGGTCACCGTCCGGCAGTGAAAGGCGGTTACTTCCCGGTTCCGCCGGTAGACTCTGCTCAGGATATTCGTTCTGAAATGTGTCTGGTGATGGAACAGATGGGTCTGGTGGTTGAAGCCCATCACCACGAAGTAGCGACTGCTGGTCAGAACGAAGTGGCTACCCGCTTCAATACCATGACCAAAAAAGCTGACGAAATTCAGATCTACAAATATGTTGTGCACAACGTAGCGCACCGCTTCGGTAAAACCGCGACCTTTATGCCAAAACCGATGTTCGGTGATAACGGCTCCGGTATGCACTGCCACATGTCTCTGTCTAAAAACGGCGTTAACCTGTTCGCAGGCGACAAATACGCAGGTCTGTCTGAGCAGGCGCTGTACTACATTGGCGGCGTAATCAAACACGCTAAAGCGATTAACGCCCTGGCAAACCCGACCACCAACTCTTATAAGCGTCTGGTCCCGGGCTACGAAGCACCGGTAATGCTGGCTTACTCTGCACGCAACCGTTCTGCGTCTATCCGTATTCCGGTGGTTTCTTCTCCGAAAGCGCGTCGTATCGAAGTGCGTTTCCCGGACCCGGCGGCTAACCCGTACCTGTGCTTTGCTGCCCTGCTGATGGCCGGTCTTGATGGCATCAAGAACAAGATCCATCCGGGCGAAGCCATGGACAAAAACCTGTATGACCTGCCGCCAGAAGAAGCGAAAGAGATCCCACAAGTTGCAGGCTCTCTGGAAGAAGCACTGAACGAGCTGGATCTGGACCGCGAGTTCCTGAAAGCCGGTGGCGTGTTCACGGATGAAGCGATCGATGCGTACATCGCTCTGCGTCGCGAAGAAGATGACCGCGTGCGTATGACTCCGCATCCGGTAGAGTTTGAGCTGTACTACAGCGTCTAATAGTTGAAGTTGTACTACCCGGCGCAACAACGCCGGGATTTAGTTGCCGTGGAAACTTTCAGCCCATCTCTGCATGGGCTTTTTTCTCCGTCAATTCTCTGATGCTTCGCGCTTTTTATCCGTAAAAAGCTATAATGCACTAAAATGGTGCAACCTGTTCAGGAGACTGCTTTATGGCAACAGGCACGCAGCCCGATGCTGGGCAGATCCTCAACTCGCTGATTAACAGTATTTTGTTAATCGATGACAACCTGGCGATCCATTACGCCAACCCCGCCGCGCAACAACTGCTCGCCCAAAGCTCCCGCAAATTGTTTGGTACGCCGTTACCGGAACTGTTGAGCTACTTCTCATTAAATATTGAGCTGATGCAAGAAAGTCTGGAGGCGGGGCAAGGTTTTACCGATAACGAAGTGACGCTGGTGATCGACGGTCGCTCGCATATCCTTTCTGTGACGGCCCAGCGTATGCCGGACGGCATGATCCTGCTGGAGATGGCGCCGATGGATAACCAGCGCCGCTTAAGTCAGGAACAGCTACAGCACGCCCAGCAGGTTGCTGCCCGTGATTTAGTGCGCGGCCTGGCACATGAGATTAAAAATCCGCTTGGCGGTTTACGTGGCGCGGCGCAGCTACTCAGCAAAGCATTACCTGACCCGTCACTACTGGAATATACCAAAGTGATTATCGAACAGGCGGACCGGCTGCGAAATCTGGTCGACCGTCTGTTGGGGCCGCAGCTGCCCGGTACGCGCGTGACCGAAAGTATTCACAAAGTAGCTGAACGCGTGGTAACGCTGGTGTCGATGGAACTGCCGGACAACGTGCGGTTGATTCGTGATTACGATCCCAGCCTGCCGGAACTGGCGCACGACCCGGATCAAATTGAACAGGTCTTGCTGAATATTGTGCGCAATGCGCTACAGGCGCTGGGGCCGGAGGGTGGTGAAATCATTCTGCGTACCCGCACCGCGTTTCAACTGACCTTACACGGCGAGCGCTACCGGCTGGCGGCGCGGATTGATGTGGAAGATAACGGGCCAGGCATTCCGCCTCATTTGCAGGATACGCTGTTTTACCCGATGGTCAGCGGCCGCGAAGGTGGCACCGGGCTTGGCTTATCCATCGCTCGTAATTTGATTGATCAGCATTCAGGCAAAATTGAATTTACCAGTTGGCCAGGGCATACCGAGTTCTCGGTTTACCTGCCTATCAGGAAATAAAGGTGACGTTTATGCAACGAGGGATAGTCTGGGTAGTCGATGACGATAGTTCCATCCGTTGGGTGCTTGAACGTGCGCTCGCTGGAGCGGGTTTAACCTGTACGACATTTGAGAACGGCGCGGAGGTACTGGAGGCGCTGGCGAGCAAAACGCCGGATGTGCTGCTTTCAGATATCCGTATGCCGGGAATGGACGGGCTGGCGCTGCTCAAGCAGATTAAACAGCGCCATCCGATGCTTCCGGTCATCATTATGACCGCACATTCCGATCTGGATGCTGCCGTCAGCGCCTATCAACAAGGGGCGTTCGATTATCTGCCCAAACCGTTTGATATCGACGAAGCCGTGGCGCTGGTTGAGCGCGCCATCAGTCATTACCAGGAACAGCAGCAGCCGCGTAATGTTCAGCTTAACGGCCCAACGACCGATATCATCGGCGAAGCGCCAGCCATGCAGGACGTGTTCCGTATTATCGGTCGGCTTTCGCGTTCTTCTATTAGCGTGCTGATTAACGGCGAATCCGGTACCGGTAAAGAACTGGTCGCTCATGCCCTGCATCGCCACAGTCCGCGAGCCAAAGCGCCGTTTATCGCGCTGAATATGGCAGCTATCCCAAAAGATTTGATCGAATCAGAACTGTTTGGTCACGAGAAAGGCGCGTTTACCGGCGCGAATACCATTCGTCAGGGGCGTTTTGAACAGGCTGATGGCGGTACATTATTTCTCGATGAAATTGGCGATATGCCGCTGGATGTGCAGACGCGTTTGCTGCGCGTGCTGGCAGACGGTCAGTTTTACCGCGTTGGCGGCTATGCGCCGGTGAAAGTGGATGTGCGGATTATCGCTGCCACTCACCAGAATCTCGAACAGCGGGTGCAGGAAGGTAAGTTCCGTGAGGATCTGTTCCACCGCCTGAACGTTATCCGCGTTCATCTGCCGCCACTGCGTGAGCGTCGGGAAGATATTCCCCGCCTGGCACGCCATTTTTTACAGGTTGCTGCGCGCGAACTGGGCGTAGAAGCGAAGTTGCTGCATCCGGAAACCGAAGCTGCTCTGACGCGTCTGGCGTGGCCGGGTAACGTACGCCAGCTGGAAAACACCTGTCGCTGGCTAACAGTGATGGCCGCCGGGCAGGAAGTGTTGATTCAGGATTTGCCCGGTGAACTGTTTGAATCAACGGTTGCGGAGAGTACTTCGCAAATGCAACCGGACAGTTGGGCAACGCTGTTAGCACAGTGGGCAGATCGGGCGCTACGTTCCGGTCATCAAAATCTGCTTTCCGAAGCGCAGCCAGAGCTGGAGCGGACGTTACTGACGACCGCGTTGCGACATACGCAGGGGCATAAACAGGAAGCGGCGCGGCTACTCGGCTGGGGCCGCAACACTCTGACGCGTAAGTTAAAAGAGTTAGGGATGGAGTGATTCACGGCTTGTGTGTAAAGATTGATTATTGAGCGCAAATTGCTGGTATTTTGCGCTTTACTGTTCCGATAAGTTCAGTATGATCTTGCCCGGAAAACGGGGAGAGTCATTATGCTGGAATCAATAATTAATCTGGTATCGAGTGGCGCAGTTGACAGCCACACACCGCAAACTGCCGTTGCTGCCGTGCTGTGTGCCGCGATGATTGGGCTGTTTAGTTGAGTTTCAGATTGCTGATGAAGTGCTCTTTGTTCATGCCGGATGCGGCGTGAACGCCTTATCCGGTCTACAAAAGCAATATTTTCAACAGGTTTTGTAGGCCTGATAAGCGTAGCGCATCAGGCAATCTTGTTCTCAGCACATTGATGGCGCTTTCGTTTTCTACTTTGTAAACGAAGCGCCATTCACTATTTAAATCACCCGAGAGAACTGCTGCATCCGCGCTTTCTGGCGCAGATAGGTATCAAAGCACATGCAAATGTTGCGGATCAGCAAGCGACCTTTCGCCGTAACCTGTATTCCCTTCTCATCCACATCCACCAGCCCATCTTTTGCTAACGGGGCGAGCAGCTTGAGATCTTCCGCAAAGTAATCAGCGAAGTGCAAATCCCACTGTTTCTCAATAGGGGCGTAATCCAGACGGAAGTTGCAGATGAGCGACTTAATCACATCGCGGCGAATACAGTCATCACGCGTTAGCGCAATACCACGCCACAGCGCATTGCCTTGTTCATCCACTTGCTGATAGTACTGCTTCAACTCTTTCTGGTTCTGCGCGTAGCAGTCGCCAATCATGCTGATAGCGGAAACGCCCATCCCCAGCAGATCGGTATCGCCCTGAGTGGTGTAGCCCTGGAAGTTACGATGCAGCACGCCTTCACGCTGGGCCACTGCCAGCTCGTCATCCGGACGGGCAAAGTGATCCATACCGATAAACTGATAGCCCGATTGCGTCAGGAAGGCGATGGTTTCCTGCAGGATATCGAGTTTTTGCTGCGGACTCGGCAGGTCAGCATCTTTGATTTTGCGCTGAGCAGCAAAAATGGTCGGCAGATGCGCGTAGTTAAAGACACTCAGACGATCGGGGTTCAGCTCCGCCACACGTTTCAGGGTAAAGGCGAAACTCTCCGTCGTCTGTTTCGGCAGGCCGTAAATCAGGTCGATGTTGGTGGAGGTAAAACCAATCTCACGCGCATGGTTAAGCAGTGCAAAGATGAACTCTTCATCCTGCTCGCGGTTAACCAGACGTTGCACTTCTTTGTTGAAGTCCTGCACGCCCATGCTCAGGCGATTAAAGCCTTCGGCGCGTAAATGATCGAGTACATCCAGTTCGATTTCCCGCGGATCGACTTCGATCGAAATCTCCGCATCGGCATTGAACTGGAAGTTTTCGCGCAGCAGCTTCATCAGGCGGCTGATTTGCGCTTTATTCAGATACGTCGGCGTTCCACCGCCCCAGTGCAGCTGGCTGACGTGACGCCCGGCGAACAGCGGTGCACGATGGACGATTTCTTGCTCCAGCGCGTCCAGATACTGATCGGCCTTGTGCTGCTGGCGAGTAACAATCTTATTGCAACCGCAGAAGTAACAAAGCTTATGGCAGAACGGGATATGTACGTAGAGAGATAATGGACGCTCAGGATAGCGCGCCACGGCTTGTAAAAACGCCTGTTCGCCGAAGTCTTCTGAAAACTCCAGCGCGGTCGGGTACGAGGTGTATCGTGGCCCGGAATAGTTATATTTCTGGATCAGGGCCAGATCCCAGTCGATTTGCTGTACAGACATGCTCACTCCTTCCGATGGCGTCTCTGGCGGCTACGGCGTACCGGCGGATGCCCGTTTCGGGTCATCAGCCGGTTGCGCAGCCACTTTTGTCGCCGCGACAACCGCTGTAGTTTAACGAATAACCACACCAGATAACATATAACCGGAAGGGTTATCAGCAGAACGGGAAGGCCCACGGCGGCAATCCGTTAGTTGCCCCGCAGCAGACGCATCATGTCTTCTTGCTTCTCGTCTTCTTCCTCTTCTTCGTCATCGTCATAAGAGAGGCCGAGTTTCTGCATCAACTCATCAATACGATCCAGTTTAGCATCCACCCAGGATTGCTCTTCGGCACTCAGGGTTTCGCCTGCTTCCAGACGTTCCAGCAGCGCATCCAGACGCTCATCCGTTTCCAGTAATTCCAACTCCGCCTGCGGTGAAAGCATAGGTTTCTCACTCTTCGGTTTGTGCTGTTTGGTGACTTTTTCAGTCACGCCCAATGGAATAGGGGTTTTACTGCCAATACGTGGATCTTTTGGTGCGTTCTGGCCTTTGCTGCCTGACGTGGTGTTACCGCCCGCTGCGCGGCTGCCCGGCGCATGACCACGACGTTTTTTCTGACGCTTGCGGTCACGAGCTTCCTGATTCAGCTCTTCGCGCGTTTTGCGACGCGCTTTTGCATGACCTTTGCTGCGTGATGGTGAAGATGGTTTCATAATGGTTCGTCTTTTAGCCGTTTTATTCAGTATAGATTTGCGGCGGAATCTAACAGAAAGCAAGCAAAGAAAAAAGGCGACAGATTACTCTGTCGCCTTTTTTCCTGACTCATAACCCTTAACGGGTCTTACAATCCTTGCAGGCCGCCAACACACCCTGTTTTTCCATTAGCCGGAACAATCCGTGTTGATTCCATTTCCGTTTAATTACGTCTCCGGACGTTTGTCTTCCTGACAATCCTCTGTCTTCGCCTCCTGGCGCTCCTGACCCTCATCCTGAGTCATTGTTCCTGTTAGCGTCCTCGCTCTATGGGTGTTACTTTACGCCTTTGCTTTAAACAAACAATCAACCGCCATCAGTATTTGCACATTTTCAGAGTTTTATATAAAAGCAATTCACTGATTTATATAGCTTATTTGACATGCATCGCAGAATTTTCTCTGCTATTTCGCATAAAGACTATCGGCAATGTCTCACAAAGCGTATGGCTTTTACTTACAACGCTCACGCCGAAAAATCCGCCTTTTATTATGGTTCAGGTATAATCGCCACAAAGCTTTGACTGACGGAGACGACCGCTTTGACTAATTTGAATTATCAACAGACGCATTTTGTGATGAGTGCGCCTGATATTCGCCACCTACCTTCCGATACCGGAATTGAAGTGGCTTTTGCAGGCCGTTCCAACGCAGGTAAATCCAGCGCGCTGAACACGCTGACTAACCAGAAAAGCCTGGCTCGTACCTCAAAAACCCCAGGACGCACCCAGCTTATCAACCTGTTTGAAGTGGCTGACGGCAAGCGTCTGGTTGACTTGCCTGGGTACGGTTATGCGGAAGTCCCGGAAGAGATGAAGCGCAAATGGCAGCGCGCGCTCGGCGAGTACCTCGAAAAACGTCAGAGCCTACAAGGTCTGGTAGTGCTAATGGATATTCGCCATCCGCTGAAAGATTTGGATCAGCAGATGATTGAGTGGGCGGTAGACAGCAATATCGCCGTGTTGGTACTGCTGACCAAAGCGGACAAACTGGCAAGTAGCGCACGTAAAGCGCAATTGAATATGGTGCGTGAAGCGGTGCTGGCGTTTAACGGTGATGTGCAGGTTGAAACGTTTTCTTCGCTGAAGAAACAAGGCGTGGACAAGCTGCGGCAGAAACTGGATACCTGGTTTAGCGAGATGCAGCCTGTAGAAGAAACGCAGGACGGCGAATAATTTTCTTGCCTTAATGCTTGTGCCGGATGTGGCGTATCCGGCCCGTAAATTCAATAGATTACAATTCTACCGTTGGCCTGATAAACATGGCGCATCAGGCATTGCGGATTTTTTCTTTCGCCCAATAAAAAACGCCCCAGTCATTACTGACTGGGGCGGCTAAAATATTCAGCCAAATCCGATTACGTGAAGTAAAAGGTCTGAAAGATAGAACATCTTACCTCTGTACCCTACGCGACTAACTTTACTCTTTTTTGTTCAGTTCAGAAAGCACTTTTTGTAATTTTTTTTCAGTTGTTGCATAGGAATTTCTAATAGCCATCACAAAACGTGACAGCTTATGTTGCTTACTTACGAAAAAAGGGCATGTTCAGGCGAATCTTAGTGCGCCTGATCCCAGTTTTCGCCACTCCCCACTTCCACCAGCAACGGCACATCCAGACGGGTACAGTTTTCCATCAGTTGATGAATCTGCTTCGCGACGGCATCGACATCATCTTTATGGACTTCAAATACCAGTTCATCGTGTACCTGCATGATCATACGTACACGCGGTTGCTCAGCCTGTAACCACGCATCAACGGCAATCATCGCCCGTTTGATAATGTCGGCGGCGGTTCCCTGCATTGGCGCGTTAATGGCTGCACGTTCAGCCGCTGCACGACGAGCACCATTGCTGGATTTGATATCCGGCAGATACAGACGGCGTCCGTCCAGCGTTTCAACGTAGCCCTGCTCTTTCGCCTGAGCACGGGTGCGTTCCATATACTCCAGCACGCCAGGGTAGCGTTCGAAGTAAAGGTCCATGTACTTCTGCGCTTCTTTACGTGGAATGTTCAATTGCCGCGCCAGACCGAAAGCACTCATGCCATAAATCAGACCAAAGTTGATCGCTTTCGCGCTACGGCGTTGCTCGCTGGTGACGGTTTCCAGTGGCAAACCAAACACTTCTGCCGCCGTTGCCCGGTGGATATCTTTTCCTTCCGCGAATGCGGTCAGCAAGCCTTTGTCACGCGAGAGATGCGCCATAATGCGCAGTTCAATCTGCGAGTAGTCCGCTGAGACAATCACATAATCCTCTGGCGCAATAAACGCCTGGCGGATACGGCGACCTTCTTCGTTACGTACCGGAATGTTTTGCAGGTTAGGATCGGTTGACGATAAACGTCCCGTTGCAGTTACTGCCTGGTGATAAGAGGTATGCACACGCCCGGTTTTCGGGTTGATCATCAGCGGCAGCTTGTCGGTGTAGGTCGATTTCAGCTTCGCCAGACCACGATACTCCAGAATCACTTTTGGCAACGGATAGTCCAGCGCCAGTTCTTCCAGTACCTCTTCCGACGTTGACGGCGCGCCACCCGGCGTTTTCTTCAGCGGTTTAATGCCCTGTTTTTCAAACAGAATGGTTTGTAACTGCTTGGTGGAAGAAAGGTTAAATTCCTCACCTGCAATTTCATGCGCTTTCTTTTCCAGCTCAGCCAGACGCAAGGTAAGCTCTTCAGAATGATTGTGCAGCACTTTCGGATCGATCTTCACACCGTTACGTTCAATGCGTGAAAGCACCGGCACCAGCGGCATTTCGATATTCTCGAAGACGTTCAACGGCCCTTTGTGTTTTTGCAGATCCGGCCACATTTTCAGATGCAACTGCAAGGTGACATCTGCATCTTCGGCGGCGTAACGTCCGGCCTCTTCGAGGGCAATCTGGTTAAAGGTCAGTTGATTTTTGCCTTTACCCGCAATCTCTTCAAAAGTGATGGTTTTGTGCTTCAACCAACGTTCTGCGAGGCTGTCCATATCGTGACGGCCAGCAACGCTATTGAGAATGTAGGACTCCAGCATGGTATCAAACGCAATCCCACGCAGCTCAATGCCGTAATTCGCCAGAATACCGCGATCGTATTTCAGGTTTTGCCCGACCTTCAGCGCCTTTTCATCTTCCAGCAGCGGTTTTAGCAACTCGAGTGCACGCTCGCGAGAGATTTGATCGGGCGCATCAAGATAATCATGAGCAACCGGAATATATGCCGCTACGCCTGGCTCGATAGCAAAAGAAAGCCCGACCAGGTTAGCAGAGATGTTATCAAGGCTGTCGGTTTCGGTATCAAATGCAAATACCGGCGCTTTTTCCAGCTTCGCAATCCACGCTTTCAGTGTTTCTTCATCAAGGATGGTGACGTAGTTGTCATAAGAAATCACCGTTGCCGTCACTTCTGGTGCTTCGTCTGCAACACTGGTTTCCTGTGGCTTCGCGGCGGGTTTTGCCCCTTTGGCCTGTAACCATTTGCCCGCTTCGACATCAGCAGTCCAGCGTTTGAACTCATACTTTTTGAACAGCCCCAACAACTCTTCCGCTGCCGGTTGCTGCACTTCCAGTTGTTCACAGGTCAGCTCCAGTTCAACGTCGGTTTTAATCGTCGCCAGCTGGTATGAGAGATAAGCAACTTCTTTGTTTTGCTCGAGCTTCGCTGCCATTGTTTTCGCGCCACGGAAGCTCAACCCAGCAATTTTTTCTGGCTCGGCATACAGCGTATCCAGCCCGCCAAGACCTTGCAGCAATGCCTGCGCGGTTTTTTCACCGACGCCCGGTACGCCAGGAATGTTATCAGAGGAGTCACCCATCAGCGCCAGGAAATCGATGATCAGTTCTGGCGGCACGCCGTACTTATTCACCACCTCTTCCGGTCCGAGGATGGTATTCGTCATGGTATTGATAAGCGTAATATTTGGCGTCACCAGCTGCGCCATATCTTTATCGCCAGTGCTGATCAGCACCGGACGCCCGGCTTTTTCGGCTTCGCGCGCCAGAGTACCGATAACGTCGTCCGCTTCTACGCCAGAAACCGCCAGCAGCGGCAGTCCCATCGCTTTAACCATCGCGTGCAAGGGTTCGATTTGTGCACGCAGATCGTCCGGCATTGGCGGGCGATGTGATTTGTAATGTTCAAACAGTTCATCACGAAAGGTTTTTCCCTTGGCGTCAAAGACCACCGCTGCATGCGTCGGTTTATATTGCATGATCAGACTGCGCAGCATGTTGAGGACACCATACATCGCACCGGTCGGCTCGCCTGCGCTGTTAGTCAGCGGAGGAAACGCGTGATATGCGCGATAAAGATAAGATGAACCATCTACAAGGATAAGTGGATTTTGGGGGATCTGAACCATAATGTCCGTGCCTGTTTATCAGATTATGGGTAAAGGATGCCACAGACAGGATAAAAACATGAGTTTTTCACCGCTTTTCGTGAAAATCTTTTGTAGATCTTCTGGATCGCTCGCAAATCGTCATGTGGATAACTTTGTGCATAAATTATTTACATCGCTTTTAATTTATTATCATGCTTTTTACAGCATGATGTTTGTCTTTGTTTTTCATGCAGTTAAAAATAAAGCCATCCCTAATAATTGAGATAATGGGATTTTTTCTAATGTGGATAGATATGAATTATTTTTCTCCTTAAGGATCATCCGTTATTTGGGTCGTTTTCTGCTAAAATCTGCGCCTTGCGCTTCTTTAGCGCACTGTCTATGGCTAACCTTTTGAATAAATTCATTATGACGAGAATACTCGCTGCGATAACCCTTTTGCTGAGTATCGTATTGACCATTTTGGTCACTATTTTTTGCTCCGTCCCGATCATCATTGCCGGGATTGTAAAACTATTGCTACCTGTGCCAGTCATTTGGCGAAAGGTTTCGCGTTTTTGTGATTTTATGATGTATTGCTGGTGTGAAGGTCTGGCGGTATTACTGCATCTGAACCCACACCTGCAATGGGAAGTTCACGGGCTGGAAGGGTTAAGTAAGAAGAACTGGTATCTGCTTATTTGTAACCACCGTAGTTGGGCAGATATTGTCGTACTGTGCGTGCTGTTTCGTAAGCACATTCCGATGAATAAATATTTCCTCAAGCAACAGCTGGCCTGGGTGCCATTTCTTGGCCTGGCGTGCTGGGCGCTGGATATGCCGTTTATGAAGCGTTATTCCCGCGCTTATTTATTACGTCATCCGGAGCGACGTGGTAAAGATGTTGAAACCACTCGGCGTTCTTGTGAAAAGTTTCGCCTGCATCCCACCACCATTGTCAATTTCGTTGAAGGCTCCCGTTTCACGCAAGAAAAACATCAGCAAACCCACTCCACTTTCCAAAACTTGTTGCCACCAAAGGCGGCAGGCATTGCGATGGCGCTAAATGTACTGGGTAAACAATTCGATAAACTGCTTAATGTTACGTTGTGTTATCCGGACAATAACCGTCAGCCGTTCTTCGATATGTTAAGCGGTAAACTGACGCGGATTGTCGTACATGTGGATTTACAGCCTATTGCCGATGAGTTACATGGCGACTACATCAATGACAAAAGCTTTAAGCGCCATTTTCAGCAATGGCTGAACTCATTGTGGCAGGAAAAAGACCGACTTCTGACGTCGTTGATGTCATCACAGCGGCAGGACAAGTAAATTTTGCTCGCCTCTGAATGAGCAGAGGCGAGTGAGTATTTTAATGAACAAAACGTCCGGCACGAGACATAAATTCTTCTTCGCTCATCTCCTGTCCGTTAAAAACAACTTTACCCGGTGTATAACGCAGCTGCAGCGAGGCGGTATTGTTGTCAATCGTGATTAACTGAAACATCTGACCTAATGTCATCATCCCGCTGATTTGTTTATCAGCCTGCTTTTGCGCTTTTTCCGCATCCATTCCTTCAGATAAATTAAGCTGTTTTGCGGTTTCTGTGACGACATTAAGCGGTAACTTCACATCAAAATTGAGCGATTTGATATCTTTGTTTGTGGATGATGAAGATTTGGCTGGGTCGGCAATACTGATATCCAGATTGGCATTTAGTTCGCCGAGTGCGTTCTTCCATCTTACCGGTTGTTTAATGGTCGGCTCACTTTGTTGTAATAACGGTAAATACTCTTTGAACAATGCAGCATTCACTTCTTGCAGAGCAACTTCATCGTTTGCTAATTCAGGGTGTGCAGCAAGCTGCTTCTGCATCGCAATGTTATACTGGATGATAAATTGGCGCACTGCTGAGGGATCAATAGATTCAGCAATCAATGACCACTCACCACTACCGAGTTGCTGATTCCCTTTTGTTAACTTATCAAGTTCGTAGGTCAGATTGACATTGATATAATCTTTGTCTTTAACGCGATCCAGCCTGGTTTTTGCAACGAAAGCATCGATTTGGGCAACGTCTTCCCCGTGATTGATAATGTTAATCTGATTAAATTTCGACTCGCTTTCACCAACCGGAAATTTCTTTTCTTCTAATCGCGCCAGAGAATCAATGGTAAAACTTTTTGCCGTTACTTTGTTCATTGGTGAAAATTGCAGAACAATATCTTCGACTTTGCCTTCAATATCCAGGTTAGACAATGAACTACCATCACCATTAAAAGTAAACTGGCCTTCACCAAAAGAGAATTTTCCATACTCTGCAGGGGCAACATCTAATGTCGTGGAGAATGAGCCACCAAACGCGAATCGCAATGTCGCTTCCACGGGCGATTTATTTTTCGCGGCGATAAATAGCGGTTGTGTCAGTTCATTATTCACTAAGTTCACTTTTGCCGCTGCCAGTGCTGGGATGACATTACCATGCATTAACATTGTGATGGGCAACGGACCGTGCTCAACATCCACATCAAATACAACTTTCTGGCCTGGCTTGATATTGAGATCAGGTGCACCGTTATCGAATGTCATTTGCATTTGAAAACGGGAATTAAAAAAGCCTTTGTCAAAATTTTGATAACTTAACGTCATATCGTAGGCATGTTCACCTTTCTTTTTAGCATCGTTAAAATCTTTAATAAATTTTTCGACACCAGGCTGAATTTGCGTACCTGTGTACCATGTGCCACCACCCCAGATTACGGCTAACGCAACAATAACACCTGTAGCTGACTTACGTATCATATAAATATTCCCTGATAAAACAGCAAAACTTTGAATATCCACTTATGCTGAAATAATGTCCAGCGGCAGGATGCATTATCAGAATGTATTTATATTTATTAAATAATAAAAAAAGCCCGTGAATATTCACGGGCTTTATGTAATTTACATTGAATTATTTTTTCTCGGACAGATATTTCACTGTATCAGCATACTGCTGAACAAAAACATCCATATTGCTGGTATCCATACCCTGCGGATTCAGCTGATATTTACCGTTAACAAACATCGCCGGAACACCACGCAATTGCACGTCAGCTGCAGCTTTTTCCTGCTGAGCGACCAGAGATTTCACCACGAAGCTGTTCCACGCCGCGTCGTACTCTTCACCTTTAATACCTGCGTTGATAAATACATCGCGGATATCAGAAGCAGAACGAATGGTCTGGGTTTTCTGTACGCCTTCAAACAGCGGAACAGTCACTTTGTCTTCCACGCCCAGCGCCATCGCCACAGCCCATGCCTGAGTCAGATCTTTGCCCAGGTCACCACCCATGAAGTTGACGTGGTATTTAGTCATCTTCACGCCTTCCGGCAGTTTTTTCTTCACATTATCAGAAATATGCAGAACTTCTTCAAACTGATAGCAGTGCGGGCAGAAGAAAGAGAAAAACTCCAGCACTTGCGGCGCGCCAGCTACCGGTTTTTCCAGGGTAGTGTACTGTTTACCATCTTCATACTGCGCCGCCGATGCGCTAAACGCTAAAACTAAACCAGCCAGCGCCAGCCAAATCTTTTTCATGATCTACTCTCTCCGATTAATACATAGGTGTTAATTGCAAAGGGGGTTCTTGTAGAACTTTTGCCTGTTCTATAAAAGTCGCCGTCTGTCGTAGCCAGTAATCTTCCCCGGTTAACCACGGGAAATTTTTCGGGAACGCGGGATCAGCCCAACGCCGCATTAGCCAGGCAAGATAATAAACCAAACGCATGGCGCGTAAAGGTTCAATCAGTCCGATTTCAGCGGTGTCGAACTCGCTAAATTCTTCATAAGCTTCAATAATAGTTTCCAGTTGCATCCGCTGCTCGGCTTTATCGCCATTGAGCAACATCCACAAATCCTGAATAGCTGGACCATTACGTGCATCATCCAGATCAACAAACATTGGACCATCGCGCCAGAGAATATTCCCGGCGTGGCAGTCTCCATGTAGCCGCAGAACGGTGAAATCTTCCCGCCAGTGTGCTGTAACGGCGGCGATCAGCTCATCTGTCGCTTTCAGGAATGCCGCTTTCAACCCGGAAGGTATCAGTGTAGCGTCCTCAAACAGCTTGCGTGGCTCAATGAGATATTCATTCAGACCGATGGTCGGGCGATGGATAAAAAGCTGTTTGCGCCCCGTCTGGTGCATACGCCCTAAATAACGCCCAACCGCTTCCATCTGATCGATATTATCAGCTTCGAACTGGCGACCACCGACGCTTGGAAAAACAGCGAAATAAAATCCCTGATGATTCAATAAAGTCTGACCGTTAAAAGCCACAGGTGCTGCGACCGGAACTTCATCATTTACCAGCTGCAACGCAAATTGATGTTCTTCGAGGATTTGATCGGCTGTCCAACGTTCAGGGCGATAAAATTTGACGACAAAACGTCGACGATCTTCGTCCTGAAATTGATAGACACGGTTTTCATAGCTGTTAAGCGGGGTAAGACCGGAATCCACCCGGATCCCTTGCTCAAACAGAGCGTCCATGATGGTATCCGGGTGTAGTGTCTGGAAAGTAAAAGCGCTGTTGTTCATCCCATCATCCGGAAAACATTACGAATGATGAAGGATATCATTTCACGATGATTTTGGTGGCGCCGCTTACAAGCTTTTACTCTTTAATTACGCCGCGAGCGCGTAACAGCGCCGTTTTGAAGTCTTCCTCATAATCTTTCTGCAAACCCGGGATCACCGCATCTTTCGCGGAATCACGCATTTTCAGGTGATAGATCAGAATGTCATCCGTCAAATCCGCCAGTTCGCCGTCAAAACCTGACTCTTTCGCCAGTTTCTGCAAAAATTGCAACAGGTTAAGGTCTGGCTCTTTTTGCCAGGCTGGCTGGAGGAGTTCAATAACTTCATTCAGACGTTTACATTTCATAGTAATGCTCCTTACTCTTGAGACAGACACGTTAGCAGGGTCAATCCCACAATAAAAGAGGCGATATCGGTGAATCTGATGACGACGATAACAGGCGTTGTGCTGGCAGGCGGTAAAGCCAGACGAATGGGCGGCGTAGATAAAGGATTGCTGGACTTAAATGGCAAACCGCTGTGGCAACATGTCGCTGACGCGCTTATGACGCAGCTCTCTCACGTCGTGGTTAATGCTAATCGTCATCAGGAAATCTATCAGGCAGGCGGTCTGAAAGTGATTGAAGATTCACTGGCGGATTACCCAGGCCCTCTGGCAGGGATGCTTTCAGTAATGCAGCAGGAAGCTGGTGAGTGTTTTTTGTTTTGTCCGTGCGATACGCCTTACATTCCCCATGATTTAGCCACCCGGCTTAATCATCAGCGCAAAGATGCGCCTGTCGTGTGGGTCCATGACGGTGAACGCGATCACCCGACTATTGCTCTGGTAAACCGCGCTATTGAGCCTTTATTGCTGGAATATCTGCAAGCAGGAGAACGCCGGGTAATGGCATTTATGCGTCTGGCTGGCGGGCATGCGGTTGATTTCAGCGATCATAAAGATGCATTTGTTAACGTGAATACGCCAGAGGAGCTTGCCCGATGGCAGGAAAAACGATGATACCGTTACTCGCCTTTGCCGCGTGGAGTGGTACCGGAAAAACTACGCTTTTGAAAAAACTGATCCCGGCATTATGCGCCAGAGGGATCCGTCCAGGGCTGATTAAGCATACGCACCATGATATGGATGTTGATAAGCCAGGCAAAGATAGCTATGAGCTGCGCAAGGCTGGCGCGGCACAAACCATCGTTGCCAGCCAGCAACGATGGGCCTTGATGACGGAAACACCAGACGAAGAAGAGCTGGATCTACAGTTTCTCGCAAGTCGAATGGATACCTCAAAGCTGGATTTGATTCTGGTCGAAGGGTTTAAGCATGAAGAGATCGCAAAGATTGTGCTGTTTCGCGATGGAGCCGGACATCGACCTGAAGAATTAGTGATAGACAGGCATGTTATTGCTGTAGCCAGTGATGTGCCGCTTAATCTTGATGTCGCATTACTGGATATTAATGATGTTGAGGGGCTGGCTGATTTTGTGGTGGAGTGGATGCAAAAGCAGAACGGATAAGCAAGAGTAGGCTGGATAAGACGCGCCAGCGTCACATCCGGCATTTTTTTCTGCACCAACGCAAAAAGGCCATCCTGACGGATGGCCTTTCGCTTAATTTGATGCCTGGCAGTTCCCTACTCTCGCATGGGGAGACCCCACACTACCATCGGCGCTACGGCGTTTCAC
>NZ_JAYQWM010000063.1:0-20133 GCF_036662595.1 Escherichia sp. Lx600-2
CCACGGGAATATCTGCGGCAGCGGGCTTGTAATGGGTTAAGTGATAACAGATGTCTGGAAATATAGGGGCAAATCCATTGACCAAGTACTTTTGTTAAAGCGGTAACTCTGCCAAGCAATTCTGCCGACTGATTTTTTGCCTGCTGATAAAGGTCCATAAAACATATCTTCTTGGCTGGAAAACGTTCCATCAAAGATTGATATTCTTCTAGCTCGCCCAGAATCACAGCAAGTTTGGCTTCATGAATAACTTTTTCTTTTTCTATATCGACCAAGAAACGATCAGCCCCCGGTGCCGACGGTTTCATTTTTTCGGGCATAGCGATAAGCCGCGAATTCTTTGGCAACGCTCTTGGTATGAAAATAGTTGAATGAAAACTTTCCGTTTTCTTATACACACTTCTGGACTTGCCACCACTACTCTCAATTTTATAGATGAAGCCCAGGGACTCTAACCGAAGAAGTTGTCGGTGAATGAATTTTCTAGCCTCAGTAACTTCTGCGTAGTCATCTGTAATCTTCAGCAAAGCATCCCTGAGATGGATAGCGCAGAACTCATTAAAACCCATCTCAATCAATAACTTATACATATATGGATGCAACTTTACTGCAGATTTCATTATAAAAAATCCAAAATAACAAACTTAGAATTGCTAAGTATACAGAAACCAACGAAACTTAGACAATCTCAGCACCCTAAGGCAATGATGATGAATACGTGGCTCACCCAAACCCGATACCCGAGAGGCTCAAAGCGGCCAGAACAAAAGCTGGGATCACTCAGAAGGAATTGGGGATCCGAATTGGCATGGAACCCAGCTCGGCGAGTGGTCGTATGAACCATTATGAGAAAGGGAGACACACTCCTGACATTGATACCCTCAAGCGTATGGCTGATGAACTTGGGGTACCAATTAACTATTTCTTTTGCGAGAACGACATAACTGCAGAATTAGCATGTCTGATAGCTAAAATGACTGAGCAGCAGCAGATTGAATTGATTGCTATGCTAAAGAAAAATCAATCTTAGATTTTTCACAGAACTCATACCTGAATAATATCAGGGTTTCTTAGATATCCTTGACCTGCGACGTATACGCCTCCTCGAAGGGTATCCGCAATTTCTTATCTCATGTATCAGCTACCACCCAAACCGAATCTTCATCAGTTCCGGACGTCATGTAATAAACCATAATTCTGGAAATCAAGGAAGCAAATCTAATTGTGTAAATGACCCCGTTGTTTCAGTAATTGAGTAACATGCCATAAACGGGATTAATAAAGACTTCATTTTAATTTCAACGCCCTTATCAGCCTGAAGTAAAATATGACTTGCAGATCACGTGAATACCTAAGCTGGAAGAGTATCTTTTACTATTGCAGTCCAACGTGAGAAAACAACAAGTCAACAAGGATTCATGATGCTCAGTAGCGAGTTTTTGCGCTTTTTTCAAACCTTAAACACAACAGAAGTCCCCAGTAATGTCAGGAAAATAGCGAATCTTGTGTGGGATAACCTAGATGATATAACCCCATTGGGCACTTCGCAGGGTCAGCGAGTCAGGCGCATTGTCTCTCTGGCACAGTCTGCATGGGATGCCCTCAGTACAGAAGTACAGCCACTACCAGAGCAGACCGCTGAACGCGTCTCCACGTTTAGTCGGCTGAGAAAGATATCTGTTGGACCATTTAGAGGGTTTGCAAAGCAAGAAGAATTTGATCTGGATTCACGTCTAGTGCTGATTTACGGCCCCAATGGTACTGGGAAGTCAAGTTTCTGCGAAGCGCTTGAATATACATTACTGGGCAATGTGGCTGAGGCCGAAAGCAAGCGTTTCCGGAATCAAAACGACTATTTTAAAAATGCACATGTCAATCGGTTTTCTGTTCCAGAGATAATTGGTGTCGGAGATCATGGGCAGGATGTGTCGATTGAGAATAACGAAGCACAGTATCGCTTTTGCTTTGTTGAAAAAAATCGTATCGACAACTTTTCAAGAATCGCGGCTCTGGTCCCAACAAGGCAGACTGAACTTATCTCAACACTATTCGGGCTAGATAGTTTTAATGATTTTGTGCGAAATTTTACATCAGATATTGATGCCAGATACATCGATCTAACAGGCGTAAAAGCAGGTCAGTTGGCAGAAAAGCGCAAGTCTCTTCTGGCTGCACAGCAGCAATTGGCGACAGGTCAGGCTGCCCTGGAAGGGTTGGCATCAGAGGAACAGACACTGGCTTCTGTTTATCGTGAAGGCCTGTCTTACCAGCAGATGCTAGCTGAGTTAAAAGGGGATGAACAAAATATCGGAACCATCCGACAGCTTGAAACAGAGTTACAAACGCCACTTCCGAATCAGAGTAGCCTGACATCTGCTATTTTGAACGATATAAGTAGCGCTGTTGAAACGGCACTTATAGATCTGGAAAGCAAGCAGAAGCAACTGGCAGAGGCAAGTCAGCAGGTTTCATATAAAAATTTATTTGAAGCAGTTGTCCAGTTACAGGGTACCAGCCCGGAACAATGCCCTGCATGCCATACCCCTCTTCAGCAAACCGCCAAAAACCCCTACAGCCATGCCTGTGATGAATTGCTAAAGCTTGAGTTTCTGTCGACATTACAGGGAGAAATAACTCAGCTGGAAAAATTAATTGGCCAGTTGATGTACAGTGTTTCACAAGTAATCGGCACATGCTGTCAGTTTTTGCCACATGACAATGCTCTTGAAGTATTCCGAAATGAAAATGGCATCACTTTATGGCGTAATCTGCGGCAGCAAACAGGAGATGGCATAACTCCCTGGGCTCAGCTTGAAAAACAGGTGTGGCATCTGGAGGGAGAAGATAAAAAAATAGAGGAAGCAACTAAATTGCGAGAATCCCGTCAGCGGGATCTTGCGAGAATGCGTGAATCTGATCGCCAGATAACGATTTTGCAGACAAGAAGAGATACGATAGAAAAAACCATCTCTGCGGCTCAGTTGTTGATTGGCAACTTTGATACTGAAAACAGGCAGCTAATTGAAGAAGTTGCTCACGAAGAAGACATTGTAAGGAAAAACAAAGCAATTTCAGAAGCGTATTCCCGGTTCGTTTTACAGCTGAACGCCTATAAAGAGGGATTACCTCAGAGACTTGTAGCGAATCTTGGGGATCACATTGTCACTCTCTACAACGCATTTAACCGTAATGACCCCCCGGGAGAAAAGCTAGCAGGTATCAAACTACCTCTGCTGCAGAATCAGCGACTGGAAGTAGCGTTTCAGAATAATCCAACGCAACTATTCGATGCCCTGCATGTACTTAGTGAGGGGCATGTACGCTGTATAGGGCTGGCTATTTTGTTGGCAAAAAACATTAATGAACAGTGTCCACTTTTGATATTTGATGACCCGGTCAATGCTATTGATGACGATCACAGAGAATCGATTCGGAGAACGTTGTTTGAAGATGCTTTCTTTGCTGAAAAACAAATCATTCTGGCCTGCCATGGAGAGGAATTCTTCAAAGACATCCAGAATTTATTGCCAGCGCCGGTTGCCGCACAGTCCAAGACTCTCAGCTTCTTACCGCGTCTTGACGAATTGCATATCCGCGTAGATTTTAACTGCGCTCCCAGGAACTATATTATTTCTGCACGAGGGCATTATGAGCGTAATGAGATTCGGGAGGCGCTTGCAAAATGCAGACAGTCACTTGAATCGTTGATGAAGGGGAGAGTCTGGCGATATGTAAATAAATATGGTGATGGTAATCTTAGTCTCAAGCTAAGGTCAGCAACGGCACCTATTGAGTTACGTAACTTGTCGGATCAATTGAAGAAACAGATCAATAAAGCTGAGTTCCGTGACCAAAATAAAAACGCCGTATTCACACCAATTGATGTGTTAACTGGGCTAAGTGGAGAATCACGAGAATGGCGCTATCTAAATAAAGGTACGCATGAGGAAGACGGCAGGGCTGAGTTTGATCGAGCAACAGTAGAAACCATGATTTCTGCCCTTGAGGCGCTCGATCAGGCTGTGAGTTAATATATGTAAAGTGGTCTATAAAATTGGCCACAACATGAGAATTACTGTTCGTTGGTTCCTGGCACAGAGCGTCTGTCAGATTTAGTTTAGCTCTGTGTCATACCAGTGGTAGCTCAAGTCGCGGCTAATGCAATTAATCACTGAATACCAACGAATCTAATACACCTTGTCCACTATGAACTCCTCCTTCAACTGACTCTGCTGATTTGCTACGGATCAAATACCCAGCAAAACTGTGATCAGCGCTAGATGCATTGTTACCTATCTGGACGGAGAACATTCCTAGTTCGCTGACCAGATCAGTAACCTGATATAACTCCCCTTTACGGACAACCAGAGAAGGTGTAGCTCGCGGGACAGGATGTATCCGACGCATGAACGACCAGGATTGATATTGCAGCGGGTCAAGTCTTGCCAGTTTTAACTGGATATCAGAGCCAAACAGACAATGCCCACCCCCTTCGCCCTGGTTTTTGAGAACCCATGAATCAGAAGGAGACTCTTTTACAATGCTGATTGTATCAGGGCTAACAGGAAGCATTTCGCCCAACACCATTTTTATGATATCAACCTCTTCCGGCTTCAGTCCAAAAGCAATCAGTTCATCGCACCCCAAATGAGAGAGCAACATTTGTACTCGCTTACTTGTCGCAAGTTGCTGAGCGACTGTTGCATTCACCGCAACTCGGTGCTGCTCAATCAATACTCGCGTGGCCATTAGCGTCTGGCAACACTCCTTCTCATTGAGACTGGCGGCTTCATAATCTGAGTATTGATATCCGGCACGTAAGTAAACAGAAGTAGTATGGGTGTATGAACTTGTCATTGTTTTGACATTTATCAAATATATTCGATTATGCATATGTGTTGTTGATTTTCATCTCCGCAGGAGATATCGTTACCTAAACGAACAGGAGGAATGATGTCGCTTACTTCCCTACAACTCTTTAAGAATCTGTCTGATGAAACACGTCTGGGTATTGTTCTCATACTCAGAACTATGGGGGAGTTGTGCGTATGTGATCTTTGCACTGCACTTGATCAATCACAGCCTAAGATCTCCCGGCATCTGGCTATGTTGCGAGAAAGTGGGATTTTGCTTGATAGTAAACACGGTAAATGGGTTCATTACCGGTTATCCCCACACATTCCTTCATGGGCTGCACAGATTATTGAGCAGGCCTGGTTAAGCCAACAGGACGATCTTCAGGCCATCGCCCGTAAACTGGCTTCAGTCAACTGCACTAACAGCAGTAAGGCTATTTGTATTTAAAAATTTGCCTGAATATATATGATTTCCCACATATGAGGTATTGAGAATGAAAACGCTAGCGGTATTCGACCCGGCAATGTGTTGTAGCACCGGTGTCTGCGGTACTGATGTCGATCAGGCTCTGGTTGATTTTTCCGCGGATGTGCAATGGCTGAAACAACGAGGTGTTCAGGTAGATCGTTTCAATCTGGCACAGCAACCGATGAGCTTTGTCCAGAACGAGAAAGTTAAAGCATTTATTGAGGCTTCTGGTGCGGAAGGGCTGCCATTACTGTTACTGGATGGCGAAACAGTGATGGCCGGGCGTTATCCGAAACGGGCTGAACTTGCACGGTGGTTTGGAATTCCGCTGGAGAAAGTAGGATTAGCGCCTTCAGGCTGCTGCGGTGGTAATACTTCTTGTTGTTAAGTATGTCAGGAGGACATATGAAATTCTTACAGAACATCCCCCCTTATCTGTTTTTTACTGGTAAAGGAGGCGTTGGTAAAACCTCTATTTCCTGCGCCACGGCGATCCGTCTGGCAGAACAGGGTAAACGAGTGCTGCTGGTCAGTACCGATCCGGCCTCAAACGTAGGCCAGGTCTTTGGCCAGGTTATTGGCAATACTATTCAGCCAATAGCCACTGTTCCTGGATTGTCGGCACTTGAGATTGATCCTCAGGCCGCTGCGCAACAGTACCGGGCCAGAATCGTTGACCCTATTAAAGGTGTCCTGCCTGATGACGTCGTTAGCAGCATCAACGAACAACTGTCTGGTGCATGCACAACAGAGATTGCGGCTTTTGATGAGTTTACCGGATTACTGACAGACGCCTCTTTGCTGACCCAGTTTGACCATATCATCTTTGATACCGCGCCAACCGGCCATACTATTCGCCTTCTCCAGTTGCCAGGCGCCTGGAGCAGCTTTATTGACAGCAATCCCGAGGGCGCATCCTGCCTCGGCCCGATGGCGGGGCTGGAAAAACAGCGTGAACAGTATGCCCATGCCGTTGAAGCACTGTCCGACCCAGCGCGTACCCGCCTGGTTTTAGTTGCCAGACTGCAAAAATCCACCCTGCAAGAAGTCGCCCGAACTCATTTAGAACTCGCCGCAATTGGCCTTAAAAATCAGTACTTGGTCATTAATGGCGTTCTGCCCAAAACTGAAGCGGCAAACGATACACTGGCTGCGGCTATATGGGACCGTGAACAGGAGGCGCTGGCCAATCTTCCTTCTGACCTTTCCGGTCTGCCAACTGACACGTTATTCCTCCAACCACTCAATATGGTCGGCGTGGCTGCATTAAGTGGGCTTCTCTCCTCTCAGCCTGAGGCAGCATCATCTTCTGAAGAATACATTCAGCAACGACCTGAAATTCCGTCGCTCTCAGCGTTAGTCGATGATATTACCCGTAACGAACATGGTCTGATAATGCTAATGGGCAAAGGCGGTGTGGGGAAAACCACGATGGCGGCAGCCATTGCCGTCAGACTGGCCGAAATGGGATTTGATGTCCATCTGACCACCTCAGATCCAGCAGCACACCTCAGCACAACCCTGAACGGTAGCCTTAACAATCTGCAGGTCAGTAGAATCGATCCTCACGAGGAAACAGAACGCTATCGTCAGCATGTTCTTGATACCAAGGGTGGAGAACTGGATGAAGCGGGTAAACGCCTGCTGGAAGAAGATTTACGCTCTCCTTGTACCGAAGAGATTGCGGTCTTCCAGGCCTTTTCACGGGTGATTCGTGAAGCGGGTAAGCGCTTCGTGGTCATGGATACGGCACCCACCGGGCATACCCTACTGCTGCTGGATGCCACCGGGGCGTATCACCGCGAAATTGCTAAGAAAATGGGCGATAAAGGCCATTTCACCACGCCAATGATGCAGCTTCAGGACCCGGAGCGAACCAAAGTGTTACTGGTCACGCTGCCGGAAACCACGCCCGTGCTTGAGGCGGCAAATTTGCAGGCCGACCTTGAACGCGCAGGGATTCATCCCTGGGGCTGGATTATCAATAACAGCCTTTCCATTGCGGATACCCGTTCGCCGCTGCTTCGTCTGCGGGCGCAACAGGAACTTCCGCAGATCGAGAGTGTTAAACTCCAGCATGCCAGTCGCGTAGCTCTTGTTCCTGTACTGGCGTCAGAACCGACCGGCATCGACAAACTCAAACAACTCGCTGGTTAATTATTGTCATTACTCGGGGCAGCTTTGCTGCCCTTTCGGGAGGTTATATGTTACTGGCAGGAGCCATTTTTATCCTGACCATCGTGTTGGTTATCTGGCAGCCAAAGGGATTAGGCATTGGCTGGAGCGCCACGCTGGGTGCCGTACTGGCTCTGGCATCGGGTGTGATTCATATCGCCGATATTCCGGTGGTGTGGAATATCGTCTGGAACGCCACGGCCACCTTTATTGCCGTCATTATCATCAGTCTGTTGCTGGATGAGTCCGGCTTTTTTGAATGGGCTGCACTGCACGTTTCCCGCTGGGGCAATGGGCGTGGACGTCTGCTATTTACCTATATTGTTCTGCTCGGCGCGGCGGTGGCGGCATTGTTTGCCAACGATGGCGCGGCGTTAATTCTGACGCCGATCGTTATCGCCATGCTACTGGCGCTGGGATTCAGTAAAAGCACCACGCTGGCTTTCGTGATGGCCGCAGGGTTTATTGCCGATACCGCCAGCTTGCCACTTATCGTATCGAACCTGGTCAATATCGTTTCGGCTGATTTCTTCAAACTGGGATTCACGGAGTATGCGTCAGTTATGGTGCCGGTGGATATTGCCGCCATTGTCGCCACGCTGGTGATGCTGCATCTTTTTTTCCGCAAAGATATCCCGCCCACTTATGAGCTGGCGCGACTGAAAGAACCCGCAAAAGCCATCAAAGATCCTGCGACGTTCAGAACCGGCTGGGTTGTGCTCCTCCTTCTGCTGGTCGGTTTTTTTGTCCTTGAGCCGATGGGGATCCCTGTGAGTGCGATTGCGGCAGTGGGGGCGGCAATCCTGTTTGCGGTGGCCAAAAAAGGTCATGGTATTAACACCGGTAAAGTGCTGCGCGGCGCGCCCTGGCAGATCGTGATCTTCTCACTGGGGATGTATCTGGTGGTATACGGGTTGCGTAACGCCGGTCTGACGGATTATCTCTCTGACGTGCTGAACGTACTGGCAGATAAAGGACTGTGGGCCGCGACGCTGGGGACAGGATTCCTGACTGCATTCCTCTCTTCTATCATGAACAATATGCCGACCGTACTGGTTGGCGCACTGTCGATTGATGGCAGCACCGCGACCGGCGTTATCAAAGAAGCGATGATTTATGCCAACGTCATTGGCTGCGATCTGGGGCCGAAAATCACCCCTATTGGTAGCCTGGCGACACTGCTCTGGCTGCACGTGCTTTCACAGAAGAATATGACAATCTCGTGGGGATACTACTTCCGCACCGGGATTATCATGACCCTGCCTGTGCTGTTTGTAACGCTGGCTGCGCTGGCGCTACGTCTCTCTGTCACTTTGTAATGAGATTCTGATATGAGCAACATCACTATTTATCACAACCCAGCCTGCGGCACCTCGCGTAATACGCTGGAGATGATCCGCAACAGCGGTACCGAGCCGACCATTATTCTTTACCTTGAGAACCCACCTTCGAGGGATGAATTGGTCAAACTCATTGCCGATATGGGTATTTCAGTACGAGCGCTGCTGCGTAAAAACGTTGAGCCTTACGAGCAACTGGGTCTTGCAGAAGATAAATTTACTGACGATCAGCTCATCGACTTTATGTTGCAACACCCAATTCTGATTAACCGTCCGATCGTGGTTACGCCGCTGGGAACCAGACTGTGCCGTCCTTCTGAAGTGGTTCTGGATATCCTGCAGGATGCGCAGAAAGGGGCTTTCGCTAAGGAAGACGGTGAAAAGGTCGTTGATGAAGCAGGAAAACGGCTGAAATAAATAATAAGGGGGCGAATGCCCCCTTATTCGTACCTCAGAGCATCATGCCTGAATCCGATGGTAACGTGCTGTTCCCTTCGCCCAGATTTCGTTGCAGCAACACTGTGTCAAGCCAACGACCATGCTTGAAGCCAATATTTTTCAGCGTACCAATCTCAGTAAATCCAACCTGCTGATGGACTTTCAGCGAACCTTGATTATTGCTATCGCCGACAATAGCAATCATCTGCCGATAGCCGTGAGTTTCTGCCCAGGCAATGACGTAGCGCAGCAACGCTTTTCCTGTCCCCTGACGCTGTGCGTCCGGGTGAATATAAATCGAATCTTCGAGAGTGTGGCGGTAGGCGTAGCGTTCACGGTAACGAGTGAGATAACAATACCCGATAACCTTTTCTTCCTCTAACGCGACAACCCACGGTAGCGCCTGATTGCGGATCTTTTTCAGGCGGGTAAGCATCTCGTGGGTATCCGGAGGTTCAGTTTCAAAGCTGGCGGTACCGTGAAGAACATGATGGGCGTAGATATCGCGTATAGCGGGGATGTGCTTTTCTTCTGCGTTAACGATTTTCATTGTTCTGTTCCCGTTGGCATCTTTTTCAAGGTTACTTGAAAATCCTGAGGAAAGGTAAATACAAAAGCTTATGACCCAATAAGCAGGCTAATCTTCAATCCCATCTTTTGTTTTCATTCATGCAGGGAGACAAATATGTGCTTCCAGTATCCTTATTTTTTATGTTACCTTTTCCGTTATGTCTAAAATGACATAACGGAAAAGGTAAACCCATGTCCTCAGAATCAAAACGGAACGGAAAAGGTTTTTTATCAGGCACGTTAATCGGTGCTTTAGGCGGCTTAATTGGCCTCGGTGGCGCTGAGTTCCGCCTTCCCGTCCTGATGGGTAGTTTCAAAATGCCGACGCTTGAAGCGGTTATTTTTAACAAAGCGATGAGCCTTACTGTTGTCGCTGTTGCTTTGATATTCCGCACAAAATCCATCGCCGTCGACCAGCTGTTTGCTCATCTTGATATTGTCATCAATTTGCTGGCCGGGAGCCTTATAGGTGCATGGTGGGCAGCAGGAAGAGCCATAAAAATGTCCCGTATTTGGCTGGACAGAACCATTCTGCTCCTGCTTGTTATCCTGTCATTCGTCATGTTTTCAGAAGCATTGATGCCTCTGCATGATAGCTCCGCTGGATTATTCCAGCCCGGAATCGCGACCATTATTGCGGGTGTTATTGCGGGTGTTATTGCGGGTTTCTTCATCGGGAATGTTGCTGCTTTGCTGGGTGTTGCAGGGGGAGAGCTCCTGATACCAACTATCGTTATCCTTTTTGGGGCTGACATTAAACTGGCTGGCAGTTTGTCACTCATGATCAGTTTACCGACGATGATTGTGGGGTTCTCTCGCTACACTAATGCAGATGCTTTCCAGATCCTGAGAAAAGAGAAAAAACTTTTTGTGTGGATGGTCATCGGTTCCGTTATAGGTGCCGCTATTGGGGGCCTTATGCTCGGTATGTTCCCGGTAAGAGTACTTATGACTCTGTTAGGCGCGGTACTTCTTATTTCCGCGATCAAAACCTTTAAGCATACCCGGCAAAGATAATAGCCGTTTACGCTTTGGACTATTCCGCATTACAGAGAAAATGATTTCGAAAAGGTATCAGAATGAAAAAGAATCCCCTTAAATCAAACTTAATCTTAGTCAGACCGAGGATCTATATTAACGACAACATCTCGCTGGGGCCGGGGAAGGTTGACCTTTTAAGGGCGATTGATGGCTTTCACTCTCTTTCTGCGGCAGCTAAAGATTTGGGGATACCTTATAAAAAAGCATGGCTCTTAATTGACACTTTGAATAAAGGGATTGGTCAGCCAGTTGTAACCACTTCCACTGGTGGTAACAAGGGCGGTGGTACAGTTCTGACGCCATTGGGGCGTAGCCTGCTGATCTGGTATGACCAGGCCGAGGCCCACCTCAATGAGCAATCTCAGCAACAGTTAATCGAACTTGAAAAGATTCTTTTTGGAAAATGACAGAGACCTTTGTTATCCATCGGGAAAATAGAGTGACAGCAATGCATGAAGGGGGCTAATGCCCCCTTCATTATTACTTCGCCATTTCTTCCAGCAGGTCAATACCAACCGGCTCTTCGCTCTGTAGCGCTGTTAATGCAATACGCTTTGCATACTGCTCTTCCACATCAGAGATGAGAGGCAGCTCGCGGTTAGCTCTGGTCTTCAGGAAAGGTGAAGACGGCTCAGCAGCTGCCAGGCTGTTATTCACAACCCATGCCCACGGCTCAATGCCAGCCCGACGCAGATCCTGCTGCAGGTTAGCGGCTTCCAGTACAGGTGTCGTTTCGGCAAGCGTCACGATAATCACCTTCGTCTTCTCCGGGTCCTGCAATTGCATCATTGGCGTCATCACATGGTCATGTGTTTGCCCCATCTGGCGCACCATTTCCCGGTGATAGGCTCCAGTCGCATCCAGTAGCAGAAGTGTGTGACCCGTTGGCGCGGTGTCCATAATGACAAAATGATCGTCTGCCTCTTTGATTATCCGCGAGAATGCCTGGAAGACGGCGATCTCTTCAGTACATGGTGAGCGGAGATCTTCTTCCAGCACCGCCAGCCCCTCAGCGTCTAATCCTTTGCCCTGATTCTCCAGTACAAAACGGCGATAACGCTCTGTCTCCACCTTCGGATCGATACGGCTGACCTGCAGATTTGGCAGCGAGCCATCCAGCGTGTAAGACAGATGTGCTGCCGGATCGGACGTGGTCAGATGGACTTTATGACCGCGTTTTGCCAGCGATACCGCGACCGATGCTGCAACAGTCGTTTTGCCCACGCCGCCTTTCCCCATCGTCATTACCAGCCCTTTGCCTGTCAGACTGAGTTCATCCACTAACGAGGAAAGTTTCGGTAAATCCAGAGCATTTAGCGTTGTATTGGAGAGAGACAGTGGCGCTTTGCTCTCTGTTAATAACTCTCGCAGGGCTTCCAGACCGACCAGATTAAATGGCTTCAGAGACAGCTGCGAGCGGGGAAGATTAACCAGATTATCAGGCATTGCCTGTAATGCTTTTTCTTCCCGAGCCAGAATACTTTGCGCCAGTGGATCATTTTCACCGGCAAACGGTGGCAGCACACCATTAATGGCAAGGTGTTGATGCTGCAAACCAATAGCAGAAAGCTCATCGTGCGTATGAGAAACCTCTTTCAGCGTTGAAGCCTGAGCTCGGGCAACCAGCACTAAGCGTGTGAGAGCTGCGTCGGACAGCGCTTTAACCGCATCGGAGTACTGGTGCTGTTGTTTCTCAAGCCCTACCAGAGGTCCAAGGTTTGCAGCGGCATCAGGGTTCGCTTCGAGATAACCGCTCCAGGCTCCCGGCAATTCAAGCATGCGGATGGTGTGACCGGTTGGCGCGGTATCAAATACGATATGGTCATATTTTTCCCGCAGCTCATGATTGGTCAGCAGACCAGTAAACTCATCAAACGCAGCGATTTCCGTGGTGCATGAGCCGGAAAGCTGCTCTTCAATGCTGCTGACCACATCGGCTGGCATCAGCCCGCGAACAGGGTCGAGCACACGGTCACGATAGGCTTGCGCTGCAGCCATCGGATCAACTTCCATCGCGGCAAGATTTTCTACAGTACTGATATCTGTGATTCGGTGGCCGATAGTCTGGCTAAATACCTGGCCGACATTGGAAGCCGGATCGGTACTCACCAGAAGCGTTCTCTTACCCTGATCGGCCAGCCATACTGCAGTAGCACAGGCCAGGGATGTCTTACCCACTCCACCTTTACCAGTGAAGAAGATGAACGGGGGAATGTCTTTTAAAAATGGCATATTCATCAGTGATAGCTCCTCTGGAATTAAGGCATACGTGGAATGCTGCAGCAACGCGGTTGCGTACTGTCTTCACTCCAGTCCTGAGTTAGCGGAATATCTGCCCAACGGGCGATATCTTCACGAGTCGGCAGTTTGCCTGCCATCACCAGCTTGCCGTCGAGCAAGGTGACAGGGAGGGATTCCATCCCTGATGTGTTCATAAACTCTTTGATTACAGGGGTATTCAGGAACTGCTGCGGGTTTTTCGCAAGGCTGTAGCGCTGAATATCAACGCCATTCTTTTTCGCCCATTCGGCGCTGGCATTCCATTTGACGGCTTCGTCGCTCACCACAACGCTGCTGGTTGCGCAGCAGCCTGCTGCTTCAAAGATCTCAATTTTTGACATGGATTGTTTACCTCAGTGTTTAGTCATTTGGCTTTACACTGAGGTAAACGAAGGTGGTGGGAAAAAGATGCGCGATTAATTCATTTTTTTGTGGCAGCAGACAAAAGATGTGTCATCCGCCTCAATCTGGCAGAGTTCTGTCATCGTCTCTTTCAGGTGTTTTCTGGCCCGAAGTAGTCGGGATTTAAACGCTGTAAGCGTGATTCCCCATTCATCGGCCAGGGACTGCTGGGGACGCCGGTTAAGGTCGGACTCTTCAATCAACCACCGCTCATCTTCGGGTAAAGCCTGTAATGTTTCAGGCAGGCAAATATCCAGTGTTGAGATTGCATCAAGGGATGCGTCTGTTAATAGGGCATCTTCTTCCAGCTCAACAAACGCCCTGGTGGTTCGGTACTCATCAATCAGCAGATTCCTTGCTACCCGATACAACCAGGCTCGCGGATTTTCCATCTCACAAAAAATGTCTGAATGGGCTCGGGCACGCAGGAAAAGGTCTTGCAGAAGGTCTGCTGCTTTTTCGCTATCGCCTGTCTTCGATATCAGAAAGCGAGAAAATTCGCCTTCATGCTGCCGCCAGAACACGCTCATACAGCTGTTGAATGCTGTTATGTCACTCATACTAACCTTCAAATTTTGCTCTGATTAACCCGTCGGGAAAGTTCTTCTGCAGACTCTTTTCGTTCACTGTAGCGATCGACAAGATAGGCAGAATTTGCCCGGGTCAACAATGTAAACTTCATCAATTCTTCCATCACATCCACGATGCGGTCGTAATATGGTGACGGTTTCATACGTCCATCGTCATCAAACTCCTGCCAGGCTTTTGCTACCGAGGACTGGTTCGGAATAGTGATCATTCTCATCCAACGACCAAGCACGCGCATCTGGTTGACTGTGTTGAATGACTGGGAACCTCCACACACTTGCATAACAGCCAGAGTTTTTCCCTGAGAAGGACGAACAGCACCTTCAGATAATGGTATCCAGTCAATTTGTGCCTTCATAATACCAGTCATCGCTCCGTGTCGTTCCGGAGAGCACCACACCATTCCTTCAGACCAGCGGACCAGTTCACGCAACTCCATAACTTTTGGATGTGACTCCGGTGCATCATCAGGAAGTGGAAGGCCAGATGGATTAAAAATGCGGACTTCTGCGCCCATCGCAGTTAACAACCGACCAGCTTCCTCTGTCGCCAGTCGACTGTATGAGCGCTCACGAACTGAGCCATAAAGCATTAGTATACGAGGGGGGTGAGATATTGTCGGTATCCCCATTTTTTGCTCAGTTATTGCAGCATCAAATAAATCAGGAACTATATTATTTAGCTTATTCATTTTTTTATTTTCCCTATAGATTCGGGATCTTAGTAGGATGGATTCAGACGGTTCGATGCAGCTTTCGTCAATCATGACAGTTATGAGTTTTTCGGTTACTTATCCATTTTTGCCAGCGGGTTCCGTAACATCTGTTTTACTGTTTACACAGCACTCTTCACGTAAGAATTCGATGATAGCTTCCAGTATTTCGTATTGAGAGACGCACATGAGCGTTCGACTCTCCCGGTTTTGTGTGACGAGTCCTACTGATACTAAGGCTGAAATATGATGACTTAACGTTGATGAGGGAATGCCAAGCTGCTTTTGCAATTCACCTACAGGCAAACCTTGTTCTCCAGCTTTTACAAGATGTTTGAATATGAACAAACGGGTCGGGTGACCCAGCTCTTTTAGTGCTTTAGCTACTTCTTCCAATTGCATGTGACAACCCTCTGTCTAATGATATTTCGATAATACCAGAAATATCTTGACCAGAATTATATTTCGATTATTCTAGAAATGTAGATTTTGTCAAGAGGGTTTAGTATGAATAGTTGGATTTCTATGCTGCAAGATGCCGCAGAGATGTTTTTGTTTTTGGCCGTCGAGCTATCTTTGCTGTTTATTGTCATCAGTGCCGGTGTGAGCCTGATAAGGCAAAAGGTCCCGGACCATAAAATCCAGCAATTGTTGGGGGCGAAAAAAGGAAAAGGCTACCTGCTGGCCTCGTTGTTGGGAGCCGTTACCCCTTTCTGTAGTTGCTCAACAATTCCAATGCTACGAGGGTTGTTGTCGGCGAAAGCAGGGTTTGGTCCGACACTCACTTTTTTGTTTGTTTCACCGTTGCTTAATCCCATTATCGTGGGGTTAATGTGGGTTACCTTTGGCTGGAAAGTAACTTTGTTGTACGCGATCATCGCTGCCGGTGTCTCAGTCCTTGCCAGTATCGTATTGGATTTACTAGGATTTGAACGTCATATTGTTGATCACAAAAACTCAGCATCAAGTGGTTGCGCCACCAAATGTGATGATTCCGAAGCTTCGGTAAAAACGTCGGCGGGTTCCAGTTGTTGCAGCACTAGCTCGACTCAATTGCCTGTAAAAACGAGTTGCTGTACTTCATCAGCGAACCCCATAATTAACTTAAGGACGGTAAAGAACGAGCAGAACGTATCAACGTGTTGTTCATCAATATCATCTGAACAACCAGCTGTTAGCTGTTGCAGCAGCGAGAATCTGGGCAATGTGAATCTCACACCGAATACCACCTCTGGCCCAATAAAGTTAGCTATGAAAGATGCCTTACAGCAGTTTAAGGATGTTCTGCCTTATCTTTTGTTAGGTGTATTAATAGGTTCATTTATTTATGGCTTTATCCCTTCAGAGTGGATTGCAGCTCATGCCGGAGCAGATAATCCCTTAGCCATACCGCTGAGTGCAGTTGTTGGTATTCCGTTGTATATACGCGCAGAGGCAGTGATACCACTTGCATCAGTGCTGATGACTAAAGGAATGGGCCTGGGGGCATTAATGGCCTTGATAATCGGTAGTGCTGGAGCGAGTTTGACAGAAGTAATACTGCTTAAATCAATGTTCAGAATGCCTATGATAGTCGCTTTTCTGACAGTTATCTTAGGTATGGCAATTCTAATGGGTTATCTGACTCAATTCTTGTTTTAAAGCATTACAACAAGGGTCTTCTGCCTCAAGATCGAAGACCCTTCAGTTTCACTAGCAGATTGCCAGTTCTAGTAGCCAATTAAGAGAGGAGTGGATTGTTCTTTGGGTATTCGCAAACCCAGCAACGGTAAAATCAGGACTGACCCAAAAATTCAACGAGAATCCACCCCTTTAAATCTTTGATCCCTTCCCGGAAGCAGTATACGGCATATCTGAGTTAATCGTTTCTATTGGAGCTTCAGGGAAGCGACTCTTAATAGAAATCTGTTAATACTGTCCAAAACTGATTCCCTTTATCCCGAGCTGAACCGTAACAAAACCATCTCTCTTTGAGATCTCACATACTCAACGAACATAAGCCATTGCTGCTACATACAATTTTACGAAGCATATCACCTTAGTTGATCATGAAATCCATCCTGAATACAGATTGATTTTTATACTATATTAAGTGAGATATGATCTTCTTTAGAGTTGAGCTAAAAGGAGTCGAGGCGATGGCCAGGATAATCCAATCAGCCGGTATCAATCATGGTGCAACAGCAAAAATAATTTCCGATTCAATAGATTATAACTCCGGCATACATATTGCAGGATTACCAACGCTATATAATAAAGATGGTCATTTTGTAGAAATTGTAAATTTGTGGTTTTTGGATTTGATAACCGTTAAGAGGCTAGAGGATATTAGTTCTTCAGCCAGAGCAATTCTTCGTTACTGGTCTTTTCTAGAACGAGAAGAGCTTACATGGAGTCATTTTCCTCCAGTGAAACGCCTGAAACCCACATACCTTTTCCGTAGCAACGACTTGTTAAAAGCAGTTAAAGAGGGAAGACTGGCGTACTCAACTGCAAATACTTATATGGGACATTTAGTTCAGTTTTACATCTGGGCAATTGAAAATCATCATCTTGTCATATCAAGTGAAAAAGAAGCTCCCTTTACTATTGAGTTTGTTAAGCGTAACAATAGAGGCCTGCTGGCACATCTTCGCCCAATGATCAGTGTGCAAACGAGCGATTTACGTATCCGCGTTCCTAAAGTTACAAACGCCGAGATCCAGTCATTAACTCCTTTAACTCAAGATCATCTTTCCTTACTATCATTCAACTTAAGCCATCAATCTGTTGAATTTATGTTGATGACTTTACTGGCCTGTAAAAGTGGTTTGAGACTTCGTGAAGCATGTAGCCTCACAATTGAGGCTTTATCTCAAGCTTTGCCCGCCAACGAATTAAAGCTACGCTATATGATCAACATTTGGCCCCACAATGGTGTTGATACAAAATTTAGAAAAAAAAGAAATATTGAAGTCCCCTGGCCTCTACTAAACGCATTACAACGCTACTCGCTGTCAGAAAGAAGGCAAAAAAGACTTTCAAAATTACAGACAAAAATAGCCATTCCCTCAATTTCGGAAAAGATTAAAGAATCCCACAATAAAGCATCTCGATTCGAACCTCTTTTTATCAGTCAGCAAGGAAATTGTATCCAGCCCGAAGTTCTAAATGCAAGGTGGGTTGCATTTAGAAATGAACTTGCCAAAAAAGAACCTAGTTTTCGTTATCGTTTCCACGACCTCCGATGTACCTATGCCACATACAGACTTCAAGACCTGCTGGATAGCAATCTCTCAGAAGGGGATGCCCTAGACTGTCTTATGGGATGGATGGGACACAATAACGAAAGAACCACATTTAAATATATCCGCTACTTGAAGAAAAACGAGATGCTCAAGTGTGCTTTTTCGCTATTAGACTCAGTGATGGATAATGCAATAAGGGATAATTTAAATGACTGATAAAATCCCTCAATCCAGACTCGGCCATGAAATACTACTGGAGGTTACAGATGGTGGAAATCGTTCTAAAACACTAGATTTCAATCGCTACAACTATTTATACTTCCCCACTCGAAATAAAATAAATAGAGGTCACAGTACATTTCAAGATAGATCAGTCAGCGCTGAATCGTTATATGTAGCATTCAGAGATTCAGACTACTCATCAGCCACAAAATATTATCTTTTTGAATACCTCAGGCAATATATTGTATTTTGCGACAAGTGTCACCATCCCATTTTCACTAATGAATCCGTGCAGGCCTACTGTGATCTCCTTATTTATAAAAATAAATCAGGAATTATTTTGAATAGTACTTATACTGCTATCATTAGTGCCACAAAACGCTTATTCGTTATGCTTGACTTACCTGGGCGGTGGTTTGATGAATTACCAACCTTAGGAAAGTCACAGGCACAGCCCTATAAGGCCTATAGTGACAATGATTTAAAAAAACTACTCCCTTTACTGAGGATATTTTTCAAGCAAATTTCCAATAAGTTCCTACAAGACCCCGCTTTGTATCTTTCTCAAGGTAAGAATGAAACTGATATGTTTTTCAGGTGGAATGGTAAAATATATGCAGTATATGGTAGTGTCGGGCAACTAATGGCTTCTGCTGTATATCTACTGTCTTACTATACATGGGCAAACACAAATACATTACTTTCTCTTGAAAGACCAGACATATGTGAAAGTAATGTAAATGGAGAATGGTACCAAATGCCAGCATTTAAGCGCCGGGCATTTAGAGTCATCACTATTCAGATCGGTGCCCACGACCAGATCAACATTCCAAAGTATTCAATGGAATTTTTCAACCAACTTCTAAAAGTCTCAAAAGCTATTTCAGTTGAAAGTAACTTACTTTTTCAGTCCGGTTCATGTAATCGCATCACCCCATTATCAGCGGTCCACTTACAAAATTTCAACAGTTTTCTCAAAAAGAACTTTAGATTAACTGATGATAAAGGACTTAGCTATCACCTGTAATATCGAGATTTCGTGCTACTGGTAGTCAATTTACGCAATTGCATTACTCTCATACACATAGTGCATCGCTATTAGGAAATTCACCGAAAACAACTCGCAAGCATTATTCAGAAGGGAATGAATACCAAAATCAGTCAATGCTCCAGGACTCTGTCTCTGTTTTTGCAGACAAGGCGGTAAATGGCGGGAATATAGAGACGTCTAAAAAAAGAATAAAAAGTGAACTTAATGTTGAGATTTTAACATATGAAAGTATGCTTAAAATGAAATCTCCACCAATGCGACAGGCCCACGGCAGTTACTGTAAAGATCCATTCGGGGAGCAGGCTAAAAAGTTCTTGCTACGCGCCCAACGTCACGATTTGCTTTCTACAGAAAAATTTGCTTGCTCAGATCTACTGATGTGTTTTTCCTGTCCTCATCAAGTTGTGATAGCTGAACCTACTGATATTTGGTGTTTGCTGAGTTTTAAAGAATGCATAGAAGAGAGTATTTACAAGCATGTCAATCACACTCATTTCCATAATAACTATGACTCTGTGTTGTCGGCAATTGAAAAAATTTTAATGAGTATTGATAAAAAAATACTTTCAAGTGCAACTCAAAAATTTCTCGATGAGGGTCCTCACCCTTTATGGAGAGACCAGTCATTTCTATATCCATATAGCAATAAGGATACATGATGAAAAAAGATACATTAAAAATTTATTTACCCGATAGTGTAAATGAGAATCAGTGTCCTGAGGCTTGTGATGTAATATTTCTTCATAGAAGGCAATGCTGGGG